>JAUNCV010000072.1 GCA_030526445.1 Bacteroidales bacterium
CGGCAGACATTCCCATACCATTATCTTTCAGTTCGATGCTAAGAATATTTTCCTCACTGCAACTGGCTTTGACCGAAATTGTTGGCTGATAATCTTTCTCTTTTTGCATAGAACGCTCTCGCACTGTGTAACAAGCATTATTTACAACATTAAGCACAGCTCGACTCAGATCTTGAGGGATCACCATCATCTGAGGCATATTTGGCTGGTAGTCTTCTTTGATTGAGATATTAAACGACTTGTCGTTAGCACGCATAGCATGATAAGAGAGCCACACATATTCATGTATAAGTTGCACAACATCGGTAGGAAGGAACTCGCCCTCCTTACCTCGACTTTGCAAAAGAATACTGCGTACTATTCCGATAGCACGCTCTCCATGCTCCTGAATTTTACTCATATTCTCCTTCAGATCGGCCGAAATATCTTCCAGATCTGCAGCATCCGATTCCCCAAGTTGATCAGCACAATCGGCTACAATTTCCTCAAGATCAGCCAAGAGTTTTGTCGAAAGCTTGCTAAAATTTATGACAAAATTCAACGGGTTCTGTATTTCATGAGCGATACCACCTACGAGCAATCCCAAAGAGGCCATTTTCTCCTGTTTATGCAATTGCTCTTGTAAGGTAGCCACCTGTTGACGCAATGTTTCAAGTTCTTTTTCCATGATGCAACTTTTTTACATTAGGTTTAAGCCGAATGCCCATTTAAGGCAAATGAATCGTGATCTCTGTAAAAATATCCTTTTCCGAACAAACTGATATTGAGCCGCCGTAGTCCTGAATGATTTGCTGGCAAAGATAGAGACCAACACCTGGAGCCTCGCCTGTAGGTTTTGTCGTGAAGAAGGGGTCGAAAATTTTTTCAATAATTCCCTCTTCAATACCCGCTCCATTGTCTCGGAAAGTAGTAATTGAGCCTCCAGCTTGCTTATCTGCCTCGATTGCAATAGTAATCTCGGGCACATAAGTTTGCGCTCCAGTCACTTTCTCTGCCTTTTTCTTCATAGCATATACACTATTAGCTACAATCGACATGAATACCTTACTCAGCAGCTCTGGAACAACCATGGCAAAAACAGGTTCCTCGGAATGATTATAGTTGATTTTCAATCCCGTATCAACAAATTCCTTTGAATAATACAATTGAGTCATTTCAACTGTTTGTTTCAAAAGATTGGCCACATTGAGCTGTTCTGTTTTTCCCGATCGATCATTGAGCATCTCCTCCATTGCTTTAAGGATTCTTGTTGTCGATATTCCATGCTGCTCAATTTTTTCAAGATTGGTTTTCATCATATCAACCACATCCATGCAATCTTCAAAGATATCGGGAGTCATCTTTTCCTCCTCATCTTCAAGATCCTCCTTCAGATCGCGCGTAAGTCCGATGGTCAAGTGAGAAAAGTTATTTATATAATTCATCGGATTGAGAATTCGGTCAATAAGGCCTTTAGTCAATTTACCAACTGTAGCCTCACGCTCCTTTCGAATGAGTTCTGCCTGTGCGTTTCTCAATTCTCCGAGAGTTGCCTCAAGCTGATCTTTCTTCTCAACAACCTCTTGTGTTCGCACCTCAACAATTCTTTCCAATCGCTGACGATCTAGCTCAAGACGATGCATTCTGTAGCGCAACATTCCATACGTTAACATGATAATCGCCAGAAAATACAGCAGCACGAAATACCAGCGCATATAAACAGGATAAGGAATTTCGAAAGCTTTTGCCTCCGACTCTGTTATCTGCCCAAAAGCATCAATGCATCGAAAAGTCAGTTCATATTTTCCGTATGACATATTGTCGAGTTCCACACTGCTCGACTCACGCCATCTTGACCATTCATCGTCCTTATAGAGGCGATAACTATATTGCATTTGTCCGAATGGATCATGCTTATCGCTCGAAACAGCGCATATCATTGCTCTGTCTTTTTGTTCGAAATAGCGAATATAAACATTATGACTAAACGGTGTTTCCTCCTTACATTTTCTGAAGTTGAGACGAATCAAGCCAAAATTTCCGCCAGCCCACACAATTCCTTCATTATATTCTAACGCCTGAATCGTATAGTCATCAAAAGGACGAAGCCAGCGTTGCATAACTTCAGCATTGTCAAGCGGATTGCAAACCAATCCTTTTCCATTATTGGCTGCACTCCATGTTCTTCCTCGGTTATCAATATATCTCAACATCAAGTCAAGATTCTCGTTCTTTTCTTGTTCAAATATAGTCGATTGCGCAGTTTTATGATAGGATTCTCCATAAAGCGTCAAAGCCCAGACACCTCCGTTTCCATCAGATACAAGTTTAGTCACATTGGCAATTTTTGCAGCCAAGGTTCTACTACCGTCACGAGAGTTAAATCTATACAATCCATCAATCTCGCCAACCAAATAGTTGCCATCATTCTCCTCAAATACGCAAAGAGAATGATACGAAGATATCTGTCTTAAACTATTGTCATATTCATAGAAACCATCGGCCGAAGCAATGAGCACCGTTTCTCGGCTGCTTTTCACTATCTGCCAGCATGCCATATCCATCCCTTCTACATGCTCAAAACGCTGTCCTTCCTGAATATACAGGCCTTGCAGAGTTCCCACAAGCAAATAACCATAACAATAGAGAATAGTGTTTACCTGACCCACGAGACCTTCTTGCTCCGAAAATCTCGTATAAACAGTTGAAAGGCAAGCACTAAAAATACCATTATCGGTCGTTCCCCACAACGTTCCCTTACCATCATAAGTTATATCTATGATGGTATTACTGCATAAACCATTATCGGTTGTAAGAGAGTAGAGTTCCCTTCCATCTAGATTGGTTACAACAAGGCCACGATTCTTTGTAGCATATACGGTCATATTCAGTTCAGGCAACATAATAGTCTCGTTCACTTCTATGTCGCCATACTTGGCATAGTGCCTGTTTCCATCAAAGGCAACAGCACTCTGTTCTATTTTATTTTCCTGAATCTGAAACGTTTGATCAAGATTTGTCGTAAAAAAGAGTTTTCCACCTTGTTCAAAGAATGTTGAGACTTCTCCCAACTTGATATTTTCATCAATATCATCGGTAAGATAGTTGGTACTGACACCATTATCGTCAAAAGTGAGATATCCCACTACGTTATTACCTCCAAACCAAATGGTTCCTTGGCTGTCTCGGAACACACTTGTCACACGCGAAATTCCAGGTGTATGATGCATTTTCCAGCAATAGCCATCATAAATCAGCAAGCCTTCAAAATTTGCCACAAAGACTCGGCCTTGGTCATCATTTTCAATGCCAAAGTTTCGGTTGTGGCCCTCATATTCTTTTGATGAGAAGTTACGAAAGAAGGGAATGCCAAGTCCTCCGTCGAGCGGCTGTGCATTCAGTGCTATGCTCAAAAAGCACATTATTAATAATAAAAGTCTCTTTCTCATGGCATCTTTATTTAAACTGCACATAAGGAATATTAGCTCCGATATAATGACTCCACTCTTCGGGTGTCATATTTCTTTTCATGCCATCCTTGAGTTGTTTTGCCATATCATCGGCCGAAATACAGAGTTTCTGAATCTGGCCGTTGCTCAAGCCCACATAGACATAGTCTGAGGCTAGTTTGTTATTGACCGAAGTCTGAGTACAAAGACACAAAGGCCAAGCTGCAAACGAATAATCTACAGGTACAAGCCATTCGCCCTCCATGGTGTTACTCTGCTGTTCTGATTTTTTGATTTCTACCGACGATTCAATTTCCTGGCGGAAAGTAGTACCATTTTCGAACAGCAATCGAGGCAAGTTCCATACAAAAATATCTTTGTCGAAAGCACTTGATACAAGAATATCGCCAACAACTCTCAGGTCTGTGATACGCGACACATGACCATTGAGGGTAGCCACTTTTCTTAGATGTTTATTTATCACATCAATGTTGCCCGAAGCAAGTCCCAGAAACAAAGACCCATTTTCGGGCACATAACAAGCATGCGTCACTGGCTCTTCTGTAATCGGATTTTTCTTCTCAACACTGCCTCTATACGACATCTCTGCATATTGCCCCTTCGAAAAGAACAACTGAATACAATCTTCTCTGGCAATAGCCTCATTAAGCGGAGCCATAAGCAACTTAATCGGGTTCGAAACCTTATTCTGTATTTTATCGAAATGGCAAAAATGTTCTCGAGCCATCAATAAATAGCCTCTGTCTCCATCCGGTATAATCTTGAAATAGTTTCCAGTTGGCAAAGCATATTGTCCAAGCACAGTTCCGCTGACCGAAATAATACAGAGAGGACCATTGAGCGAAAGAGCCAGAATCTCATCTTGATTCACAAGCACATCTCTGAAATCGAAATCCGGGTTATGAAACAGAGGTCTATTCTCAACGCCATTCCAGATTTCAATCTCTCCATACGAGCTCACAGCTACGCAACCTTCACTATGAGGCAAGGCTTCAATCGAGGTTATCGATCCACGATGCATCATTGACGCATTTATCATATTGTCCGAAACAGTTTCAAGCGCATGAAACAGCTCTGGCACATAAGTATTTCCATCATATTTATTAAGGAAATACCAACCTGCATAAGCCAGCATAGCGCCAATCTCTTTCTTGCCACTTTCATAGTTAGTCATGGCTGTCGATGCCAATGTTCTTCCCAGGCTTCGGTAATTGAGCGTATCGGCCACACGTTTAGCATGTTGTGCCTCATCGCGTTGTTCAATGGCCATTTTCTGCTGCAATTCGGCCAAAAATCGCTGGCGTTCGGCTTCGTCATAAGCTTTTACCGCTCTCGCCTCTGCATCGCGTGCAGCTTTACTTTCCAACTCTGCTTTATCACGCATTTTCAGAGCCAGCTCCGACTGTTCCTCTGCACGCTGACGCTGACGGTCTGAAATTGCCTTTTGCTGGTAGGCAATTTCCTCCATCTGCTGGCTCACACGTTTTACAATGGCCGCATCTTTTTCGCTTTGCATCAGCACTTCAACCTGCTCAGCAAGCCGTGCTTCTTCTACCTGTTGCTGGTTTAGGCCAGCGCGATAGGAGAAGAAGCATGCAGCCACTGTAACTGCACCAGACGCCATTAAAAAAAATAGAGTTCGGGAAAGTTTCACGTTTTTTGTTTTTGAAAAGAGTACTGTTATGGTCAAAGTCTCTTTATCACCAGTTGTGTGATGTCATCGCTCTGCGGTGCATCTCCGGCAAAGTCTTTCACACACTGGTTTATTTTTTCAATAATTTCCTGACTGGTCTTTCCACACATTTCTTTGAGTCTTTCTTCAAGCTTTGCTTCGCCAAACTGTGCATGATCTGCGTTTTCGGCTTCGGTTACACCGTCAGTAAACATATAGAGAGCATCGCCTTGCTGAAGGGCTGTCTTTCCTGCCATATAAGGCACACCCTCAAAAGCGCCCAGTACAAGATTGCCCGCCGAAGGTAATTGCTCTATGCTGCCATCTTTGTGCATGATGTATGGCGGATTATGTCCGGCATTAGTATAATCAATTTCACCTGTCAAGAGATTATATATGCCATAGAATACGGTGACAAAAAGGTTGTCAACACTCTCATCACAAAGCATATCGTTCGAAATTCGCATACACTCGTTCGATGGAATGCCACGCAATGCGGTTGCTTTGATAAGTGTTCTGCTCACTGCCATAAAGATTGCAGCCGGCACACCTTTTCCGCTCACATCAGCCATCGTAAAACCGATGTGCTCATCGTCAATGCGGAAGAAATCATAGAAATCTCCACCCACATCCTTAGCTGCATTCATCGATGCGCAAATATCCACTTTATCTGCATTCGCCATTGACAGGTTAAACCTCTGAGGCAGAATGGCATGCTGTATTTCGCGTGCCACTGACAAATCTCCCTGAATGTCGGTCAGCTGTTTGTGCTCTTCCTGCGAGTTTCTGATATAGTTAATCTGTTCGATGGCCTTGTCTATTGTAATCTGCAAATCATCGAGGTCGATAGGCTTGGTTGCAAAATCAAATGCGCCATTGTTCATAGCATGGCGGATATTGTCCATATCGCCATACGCACTCACCATAATGCACTTCAATGCCGGATTACGCATCTCATTGATTTTGGTGAGCAATGTCAAACCATCCATCTCGGGCATATTGATGTCACTCAGAATGATATCGATGTCCGGATGCTTCAGAATCATCTGCAAAGCTTCTAATCCGTTATGCGCGAAGAAGAATTCATATTCTCCCTTACGAATTTTTCTTCTAAAATATTGTGTAAGAAGAAGTTCCAAATCTACTTCATCATCCACACTAAGTATCTTGATTGCCATAATTTTATATTTTTTACTTTTTTTCGAAAAAAGTTATTATTTTCTAAATCGTTTAGTCACAGCGGCATAGCCACATCGCTGGCACAGAGGTTCTACGGCCTCATGACGCGTAAATCCTTCGTATAATGCTCGCGCTCTGGGCGATGCCAGTATTTCGGCCAGTGGTTGTTCGAAGAGATTTCCAAGCACCATAGCGCCATCATGATCCAGACAACAAGGAACCACCGACCCATCGACCAGCACACCTATCTGATTGCGCAAGGCGTAGCAGAACGATTCCACAGCCAGTGCTTCATGTTCCTCTTCTGGCCACTCAAACATTTTATCATACTCAAGATAAATCTTATCGGTAAGTTTATATCCATCATAGCGCTCTTTCCAAGGCTGAGCTATGTGTTTCTCCAGGTAGCGAATCACCTGGTCATTGGCACTGTTATAGCCACCTTCGTTCCAAAGGCGAAGCACAACGACAGTGCCTTTTTCGGCGGCTGCCATTGCATATTGCATCACATCATTAATATATTGTTCTGCCTCGGTCTCTCCGTTGCCTTCTTGCGAGTGGAGCGAAATCTGAATCTTATAGGGCGGAGTCTTGAGCAGTTGCTGTGCCACTGGTGTTCTGAGCAAGGTGCCATTGGTTGTAAGCACGGGCACGAAGCCTTTTTCGTGCGCTATTTCCACAAAACGTGGCAACGAGGTGTGAAGCATAGGCTCACCCATCAGGTGAAAGTAGAGGAATTGCACCTCTCCTTTCAGCCTGTCGGTGAGTAGATTGAATTCTGCTTCGCTCAACTTGCCTTTCTTTCTATCGTTCTTCGGACAGAAAATGCAGTCGAGATTGCAGATGTTGGTAATCTCAAGATAACATCGAGAAATCATTGAGTTCGAATAGCTTTTTTACTTGGTGAATACATACACGCCAAAAGAGGCTGGCTCGAGCACTACGCTCTTGGTAGCAGGATCAAGATTGCTCTCTACTGGCACAATCTGCTGCTCTGGAGCTGGGCCATTCTCTACAGTTGGGATATTGTCAGCATCCATATTGGTCGAAGAAAGCTTGATAACCTTGGCCTTGTTGAAGCTCTGGCCCTTCTTCATGCCCTGCCACTCAAAGTTGATGGTCTGAGGCTCATTGCTGGTGTTCACTACCTTTACAATATAGCTGTTAGTCTCTTTATCAAGCACAGCCGAGGCAAAGAGTCCGTTCTGGCCCTCCTGGCCGGCTACAGGAGCCTTGTCCATAGTGAGTTTCAGCACATTGGTACCTTTATAGTGGCAATAGAGCTGCTGCACATAATATGAAACTGTGCGCCATGACTCCATATTGTCAAACCAGATCATATCTGGTCTCCACTGCCAACCTTTCACATGGGCGAAGAGTGGCGCATAGGTTGCCATAGTTACGATGTCGGCATTGCGTTCAATGCCAGTCATGTGAGCAGCTTCAAGGATCGAAGTCCAGTAGTGGTTCCACTTCTTGCCATCGCCGTGGCAAGCATATTCGCCGGCAAACACCTTTGGGCCCTTTCGGTCATACGAATCATAGCGGAGACCATGAGTCAGGAACCAGTTCTCGTTTCTGTAGTAGTGCTCATCATAAAGATCCACCTTGAGTTCCTTCATGCGTGGCTGCAAGAGGTCAAAGTCCCAACCCTCTGAGTTAGGGCCATGCCTTGCGCAATGCGTCATTGAACTTCTTGAGACGTGCAGTGAATGCTGGGTTCTCGCCACCGTGAGCATCATCATAATCCCACTGCTCGTTGCCAACACCGAGATACTTGAGGTTAAATGGCTCTGGATGTCCCATCTCGGCACGCACCTTGCCCCACTTGGTGTCAACGCTGCCGTTGGCAAATTCTACAAGGTCAAGCGCATCCTGAATATATGGACCGAGGTCTTCAATGGCTACATGGCAGTTCTTTTCGTCCGAAATCTCGTTCTGGAACTGGCACGAAAGGCCACACGAAATAACTGGCAATGGCTCGCAACCAAAGTCTTCGCAAAGCTGGAAGTACTCAAAGAAACCAAGACCATAGCTCTGATAGTAGTTTGGATAGTAGCGATGAGTGAAGGTGTAGTGCCAGCGGTTCTCGTTGATAGGACGATTCTCTACTGGGCCCACTGAGTTCTTCCACTGGTAGCGGCTCTCAAGGTCTGTACCCTCAACAATACAGCCGCCAGGGAAACGGAACACGCCAGGCTTCAAGTCATTGAGCGCCTGAGCAAGGTCTTTACGCATACCGTTTTCGCGGCCCTTCCATGTGTCTTTTGGGAAGAGCGAAACATGTTCCAGGTCAATGGTGTTGCCATGGTCGCCCCACACACGCAGATGTGCAGCCTCATGGGTCTCGTCAGCCTTAACGGTCACGGTATATTTCTTCCATTCCTTACCCTCTACATCGATGCCGGCATTGCCAATCTTCTGGTCCTCGCCCATGGTGGCATTGTCAACAAGATCTACCCAGATCTTTGCCTTGCCGCCTTCTGGGCAGCGAGCCCAAACCGAGAAGCGATATTCTGCGCCCTTCTTCACGCCTATGCCAAAGAAACCGGTGTTCTCAATCATGGTGTGCTTGTGAGCATGACCGGCAGGTGCCAGTCGCACATAGTGAGGATTGCGGTCAAAAGGGCCATCGTTCAAAACTGTTACTTTGCCCGATACCTCCCAGCCGGCCAGCGGATTCGAGAACTCGAACGAGCGGTTCATCACCATCTCTGCATAGAGACCGCCATCGGCAGCATAGTTGATATCTTCAAAGAAAATGCCATACTGCGTATCAGCAATTGGCGCACCCACTTTTTTGGTCTGAATAACCAGATTGTTTTCTGCAGCCTGGGCCGATATTGCCATCGAAGCGCCCACTGCCATTGTTACAAGAATGTTCTTGGTTTTCATGCGAAGAACTGAATAAAGTTAATGATGTTATGAATTATTTTTGATGAATAATATATATTATCGGCGCAAATATATAAATTCTTTGTCAAAATTGGTGCATTTTTGAACAAAAAATACAAATTTCTTGCAATTTTGATAGGAAAAATAAAGATTTATTAAAGTTTTTGAACAAGTAAAACAAAAATTACAATATCTTTGCCGCCGTATAACTGTATTCGCTACCGTATTTTTTTTACCGTAACCTGAATCTGACTATACTTTATTTACATCCTACTGAACGAATATTTCAAAAAGAATTATATATTCTATTACACTTTCTAATTAACACTTAAATTTCTAACTCATGAGGAAAAAGAACTGCATGCCCTATCTCTTGGGCGCAAGTTTGACTGTGATGGGTGGCGCTGCTCTCTCTCCAGCTCAAGCATTTGCCTCACCTGCTTCTGCTGCGGCAGTTGCACCAAACATCAAGGTGACCGGCCAAGTTGTTGAGCCTTCGGGCGAGCCTCTGATGGGCGTT
>JAUNCV010000073.1 GCA_030526445.1 Bacteroidales bacterium
TTCGAACAATGCATAGACAAACGTACCCCAGGTCTTGAGATGAAGCGGATGCGTCTGCCTGAGCCACACATTGCGATAGATGCCTGCACCCTCGTAGAACCATCCCTCTTCGAGCGAAGCATCGGCACGCACACATACTATATTCTTATCGCCATAGTTGAGATAATCGCTGATATCATATGTCTGAGAGGCATAGCCGCTGGGTTCGACACCCATATAGATGCCATTGACCCAGACGATAGAATTGCGGAAGATGCCATCGAACTGCAGTTCGAGATGCTGCCCTTCTGCCTCCTTCGGAACAAAGAACGTTTTTCGATACCAGCCTACAGAATTCTCTGGATACTTGTATCCCACCGTTTTGTAACCATGACTATGACTGGCCTCGGGGGCGAAAGGAAGAGTGGTTACCCAATCGTGAGGCAAACGGATAGACTGCCAGAGCGAATCGGAGAATTTCTCACAATATGGTCCCTCATTGTGAATGCCATGTGCCTTGGTCAGATAGTTGAAATATTCGGTGCCCGACATAAAATCCTGTCGCACATCAGCGGCATGACCATGAGCAAACTTCCAATCCTCATTGAAGAGTTGGGTGTGACGCTGGCTTTGCGCCATGAGGCTCAGGGTAGAGAGAGCCCAAAAACCAAAAAGAAGAGTAGCTTTCATGTTGTTAGGTGTTACGTTGTGGTGCGAAGATAGAGAGTATTTTGATTTCGGCCAAAATTTTAATAGCAGAAAAAATAAAAAACAAACGATAGTTTGTAGAATTGGATAAAATAGGTTAACTTTGCAACGACTCATTGAACAATATTGACATGAGTTGGTTAACAAAAAAACAAACACAACATAACAACAGAAAATATGAAACACTCTCTTCTGACACTACTCCTCGCCTCTGGAGCCTGGGCCAGCATGCAGGCTCAGGAAATACCACTTGTCAACAACATCTATGGCCGACAGAACACCATAACACTGAATGGTGCCTGGGACTATATTGTTGATGTGCAGGAACGCGGATTCTACGACTACCGAATGAACGAAACACGCTGGGGATTCTTTCTGGATCAGCACCAGAAAGACAAGCAGGAACTGGTAGAGTATAACTTTGACACAAGTCCTAAGATGAATGTTCCCGGTGACTGGAACACACAAGACGAACAGCTATTCTTCTATGAAGGCACAGTTTGGCTGCGACGCAATTTTGACTACTCTCCTACTCCTGGCAAACGAACCGTGCTCTATTTTGGTGCCGTAAACTATGAGGCCATTGTCTATGTTAACGGTCAGAAGATGGGTAAGCACGTGGGCGGTTTCACCCCATTCAACTTCGACATCACTTCGGCCCTGAAAGAGGGAAAGAACAATGTGATTGTAAAGGTGGACAACAAACGTACGCGCGAGCAGATTCCAACCAATATCTATGACTGGTGGAACTATGGCGGCATTACCCGTGATGTGTTGCTCACTGAGGTAGATGAGACCTATGTGGAAGACTACTCTTTGCAACTCGACAAACAAGACTGGAAGCACCTGACCGGATGGGTAAAACTCAACAACAAAGTGGCTGGTGAAAAGGTTTCGGTCAATATTCCTGAACTGAAAGTAAAGACAGAAGTGGTGACCGACAATGAAGGTAGAGCCGAGATTTCGGTCAAAGCCAAGCCTACACTCTGGAGCCCAGAGAACCCCAAACTATATAATGTGTCGATAGCCCGAGGCGAAGAGATCATCAGCGACGAGATTGGCTTCCGCTGCATCGAGACCCAAGGCAAACAGATATTGCTCAACGGACAGCCAATCTTCATGCGTGGCATCAGTCTGCATGAAGAGGCTCCATTTGGCGGTGGCCGAACCACACACGTGTCACAGTCTCGCACCTTGCTTGAATGGGCCAAGGAACTTAACTGTAACTATGTGCGAATGGCTCACTACCCACACAGCGAACTCGAAGTGCGCGAAGCCGAGAAAATGGGCATTATGGTATGGGATGAGATTCCGGTATATTGGACCATTGCCTGGGAAAATCAAGAAACCTATGCCAATGCCGAACGCCAGCTGCACGACATGATTAACAGAGACAAAAACCGTGCTGCAGTGGTGATCTGGAGCATTGCTAACGAAACACCCCACAGCGACCCTCGTGACAAGTTCCTGAGCAGTCTGGCTAAATATGCAAGAACACAGGATAACAGCCGTCTCATATCAATGGCAATGGAGGTAACTTCGGCCAACAACTATCACAACAAACTCAACGACAACATGCACGAATATGTGGATGTAGTAAGTTTTAATCAATATGTAGGTTGGTATCGTGATGTTAACGATGCATCGAAAATGACATGGGAAGTGCCCTACAACAAACCTGTCATCGTAAGCGAATTTGGCGGTGGTGCACGCTATGGTTTGCATGCCGATAAAGACACCCGATGGAGCGAAGAGTTCCAGGAAAATCTCTATATTGAGAATCTGAAAATGCTCGACAAGATTGAAGGACTTGCCGGACTCTCTCCTTGGATTCTTAAAGATTTTCGCTCACCAGCCCGCTACCTTCCAGATGTACAAGACTACTACAACCGCAAAGGTCTCGTCTCTGAACAAGGACAGAAAAAACTTAGTTTTTATGTAATGCAACAGTATTACAAAGAAAAAAGTGAGGCAAACAAAAAGTAACCAAAGCATGTTTGATTTGCAAAAAACACAATCAAACAAGCAAAATTGCAAGAATGATGCAAATTATTACATTTATATATTGCATCAACAACACAACTCATAACTTACTGATTTTCAATCAATGTTAGTTTTTACATATTATATTTTTGTTTGATATCGATAAAAACTCTTTTATATATGAAAGAAAACCGCTATCTTTGCACCACGAAATTTATGAATTGATATAGTGTAATGGAACTGTTTTCAAATAATGATGTGAATACGGTTGGTTGAATTAGTAAAATAGGACAAATCAAGACCATGATTGAAAAGGTTCAACTCATGGCACCCTAATGAGTAAGTAAGGTTATCAGATTATGTGTTATGTTATTTAATTAAAACATTAAAGGTCGGACTTGCGAAAGCCCGACCTTTTTATTTTACACAAACCTTCCAGTAACACTCGCCAGGAAGTCCAAGATTCTCTTCTCTGCGATAATCTCGCTCAACAGCGAAGATACGCTTGCATTCGCCCTCAACAAACAGTACGTCGTTGATAAAGGGTTCCTGCTCTCTTCTTACAGTATAGACAAATATGTCGAAAGGATCTGGGCTTGGCTCATAAGGGTCGCCCGATTCATAAATATTCCAGATATGGGTCATAACGTAAAAGCAGAAGAAAATATCCTCCACTCAGCACAACGCCAGTGGAGGATTTTTATTTAGGCAGGAAAGAGGATTAAGCCTCTACCTTCTTATACTTAGGAACAAGAGTCTTCATAATGCTCCAGGCGATGAGATAAGCCACAGCGCAGAAGCAGAACACCATCATGTAAGAAGCAGGCTTTCCTTCGAAACCGAAGAAGGTGAAAGCAGACCCCTGCTCCTCAGCATAGGTGAAGAGTGCACCAGCCGACTTGTTAATAATCATCGAACCAATGCCACCAGCCATAGCACCAATACCTGTTACAGAAGCTACCGACGACTTAGGGAACATATCGCCAATAGTTGAGAACAAGTTGGCAGACCATGCCTGATGACCAGCACCAGCCAAACCAATGATGATAGCAGGCCACCAAACAGACTGTGCGCCCAATGGCTGAGCAAAGAGAGCAAAGATTGGCAAGAACGCAAAGATGAGCATAGAGAGCATACGGCCAGCATAAGGCTCCATACCCTTTTTCTCAACAAAGAGTTTTGGCAAATAACCGCCATAGATAGAGAGTACGGTCACGATAGCATAAAGGGTAAAGATGAGTGCCTGACCCATGCCCGAAGATGCCTTATAGCCGAACTGATCCTGGAAGTAAGATGGTGCCCAGAAGAGGAAGAACCACCATACACCATCGGTAAAGAACTTACCGGTGATGAACGACCAGGTCTGCTTGTAGGTAAAGAGCTTGCCGAAAGAAATCTGAGGCTCGTTGTCAACAACAGCTGTCTGAGCAGCGGCAGCCTCAGCAGCATCATCCTGATGGATGTATTCAAGCTCAGCTTCGTTAACATGCTTGCTCTGCTCTGGTTTGTCGTACATAAACTGCCAGAAGAACATCCAGATGAAGCCAAGTGCACCAATGATGATGAATGCCATCTCCCAGCCCCATGCCTTAGCAAGAGCAGGAATGGTGAGAGGAGCTGCAAGAGCACCGACCGAAGCACCCGCATTGAAAATTGAGGTAGCAAAAGCACGGTCCTTCTTTGGGAAATATTCTGCAGTTACCTTGATAGCTGCAGGGAAGTTGCCTGCCTCACCGAGAGCAAGGACGCCACGGCAGAAGAGGAAGAGGTAAACAGAGAGTGTAGCAATAGCGACTGCAACATCGCCTGTTGCCTTGCCCAAATGTGCCACTTCAGTAATACCATCGTAACCGCCAAAATTAACGGTAGCCCAGCCACAAGCTGCATGCAAGCATGCACCAAACGACCAGATAAAGATGGCCCACTGATAACCCTTCTTGGTACCCATCCAGTCTACAAACTTACCTGCAAGCAAGCAAGCAACAGCATACATGATAGAGAAGGCAGATGTGATTGTACCATAGTCGTTATCGGTCCAATGGAACTCTGGAGCAATAAACTCCTTGTAGGTCATTGACAGCACCTGACGGTCCATGTAGTTCACTGTAGTAGCTACGAACAGGAGCGCGCAAAGCCACCAACGCCAATTGGTCATTTTCATAGAATAAGATACGTGTTATGTTGAAAAAATGGGTTACTATGCAGCCTCTCTTTCATGAAACTGCATAGTAACAAATATTATTACTTACCGAATGATGCAATAGCCTCGAAGCACTCCTTGCACTTGTTGGTTACATAAGCCCAGTCGCCAGCAGCAACCTTATCCTTAGGGAAGAGCTTAGAGCCCATACCTACGCAGAAGACGCCAGCTTCGAACCACTTCTTGAGGTTCTCAGCCTCAGGAGCAACACCACCAGTCACCATGATCTTGGTCCATGGCATTGGAGCCATGATGCCCTTAACAAGGTTGGTACCAACTACATCGCCAGGGAATACCTTGGTGAAGTCGCAGCCTACCTCCTGTGCCTTGCCAATCTCTGATGGAGTAAGGCAACCTGGGCAATAGGTCACACAACGACGATTGCAAACAACAGCAATATCAGGGTTGAACAACGGACCAACAACAAAGTTAGCGCCCAACTGCATGTAAAGCGAAGCTGTAGGAGCATCGACCACAGAACCTACACCAATAGCGAGTTCTGGGCACTCTTTTGCAGCCCACTTCACGAGCTCACCAAACACTTCGTGAGCAAAGTCGCCACGATTAGTGAACTCGAAAGCGCGAACACCGCCTTCGTAGCAAGCCTTTACCACATTCTTTGCCACCTCAACGTCCTTGTGATAGAACACAGGTACCATAGGTGCGGCCTTGATTTTGGCCATCACCTCAAATTTATCGAATTTTGCCATTTTTCAGATTGTTAAATAATTAGCGCTGTACGCGACCGTTAGCATTGCCACCAGCGAGAGCAAGAACCTCCTCCTCTGAAACGAGGTTATAGTCACCATTGATGGTGTGCTTGAGAGCCGAAGCTGCAACTGCAAACTCGAGAGCCTTAGCCTGATCGCCCTGATACTTGAGCATACCATGGATAAGACCGCCAGAGAATGAGTCACCACCACCTACACGGTCAATGATTGGGTTAATCTCATAACGCTTGCTCTGATAGAACTCCTCACCATTGTAGATGAGAGCCTTCCAACCATTGTGGGTAGCAGAGAACGACTCACGAAGGGTAGAAACCACATACTTGAAGCCAAACTGCTCCTTCATCTGACGGAAGATGCCCTCATAGCCAGCAGCATTAGTCTCACCACCCTCAACATCAGCCTCTGGCTTGAAACCAAGGCAGAGTTCTGCATCCTCTTCGTTGCCGATGCAAACATCAACATACTGCATGAGTGGACGCATGATAGAGATAGCCTTCTCAGAGGTCCAAAGCTTCTTGCGGAAGTTGAGATCGACCGAAACAGTTACACCATGGCGCTTTGCAGCCTCACAAGCCAAACGGGTGAGCTCTGCAGCCTTGTCAGAGATAGCTGGGGTAATGCCAGACCAGTGGAACCAATCAGCGCCCTCCATGATAGCATCGAAATCGAAATCTTCAGGATTAGCCTCAGCAATAGCAGAGTGAGCACGATCGTAGATAACCTTTGATGGACGCATAGATGCACCAGTCTCGCAATAGTAGAGACCTACACGATCACCACCACGGGTGATGTATGAGGTATTAACACCATAGCGACGAAGTGAGTTGACAGCAATCTGGCCAATCTCATGCTTTGGCAACTTGGTTACAAGATAAGCATCGTGACCATAGTTGGCACAGCTGATGGCTACGTTTGCCTCACCACCGCCAGGGATGATGCGGAATACGTCGGTCTGTACAAAACGATCATTACCGTTTGGAGAGAGGCGAAGCATAATTTCGCCCAAAGTGATAATCTTTCCCATTGTTAGTAGTTTATTTTGCGCAATCTATCGCGCACGTATATATTTAAATATGTGTAAATACAGGATTTTCTGATTTAGAACTTGAAGAAGTTCTTAGCATTGTTGTAGCAGATATCCTCAATCATCTGGTTAACGCGCTCCTGCTCGTAACCAACATAAGGAATCTGGCCATTCTCGATATCGTTGCCTACGAGGTTGCAAAGAGTGCGACGGAAGTACTCGTGACGTGGATAAGAAAGGAATGAACGGCTATCGGTGAGCATACCCACAAATCGGCTAAGAAGACCAAGAACAGAGAGTGCATTCATCTGCTTCTCCATACCATCCTTCTGATCGAGGAACCACCAACCTGAACCGAACTGAATCTTGCCTGCTACACTACCATCCTGGAAGTTGCCGAGCATGGTAGCAATTACCTCGTTGGCACATGGGTTGAGGTTATAGAGAATAGTCTTAGAGAGCTTGCCCTTGCTGTTAAGTTCATCAAGGAAATGGCTCATAGCCTTGGCTGTGGTGAATTCGCCGATAGAGTCGAAACCGGTGTCGGCACCAAGCTGTGCGAACATCTTCGAGTTGTTGTTGCGGATAGCACCATAGTGATACTGCTGAGTCCAACCTGCATTATAGTCCATAATGCCCTGCTCGTGCATGTATGCATGCTTATACTTACGCTGCTCCTCAACAGTTGGGGTCTTGCCACAAAGAGCCTTCTCCATGATAGCATCGATCTCGGCCTCGGTGTATGGCTCGTCGTAGAACTCCTCGATACCATGGTCCGAAAGACGGCAACCCATTTCGTTGAAGAAATCATGACGCTTCTGGAGCGCCTCATTGAGAGTTGCAAAGTTCTTGATCTCCACACCAGCTACAGCAGAGAGCTTCTCGATGTAAGCCTTCCAACTTGCAGCTTCGATGTTCATGCCAGCATCAGGACGCCAGGTTGGAAGCATTCGGGTCTTAGCAGTTGGATCATCGGCCACAATCTTATGCCACTCAAGAGTATCGGCAGGATCATCAGTAGTGCAAACGGTCTCAACATTGTAGTGAGCCATCAAACCACGAGGGGTGAACTTAGGATCGGTAGCAATAAGCTCATTGCAGCGATCGAAAATGGCACGCGCATTGGTAGGGTTCAAAGTCTCTTCAATACCGAAGGCAGTCTTCAGTTCAAGATGAGTCCAATGGTAGAGTGGATTGCGGAAAGTGTAAGGAACAGTCTCAGCCCACTTTTCGAACTTCTCCCAATCAGAAGTATCCTTGCCGGTGCAGAAGCGCTCGTCAACACCGTTGCTTCGCATAGCACGCCATTTGTAGTGGTCGCCCATCAACCAAATCTGTGCGATAGATTCGAAACGTTTGTTTTCAGCTACCATCTGAGGGATCAAATGACAGTGATAATCGATGATAGGCATTTTTGCCGCATGCTCGTGATACAACTTCTGTGCAGTTTCGGTCTGCAGCAAGAAGTTTTTGTCCATGAATGGCTTCATAATTTATACAATTTAAGATTAGTGTAACGAAATATTTTCGGATAGAAACGGTTATTTTGAGATTTTATACAAGAAGTCCGACAGGGAAAATTGCAATCCATTGCGCACTTCATTTACAATCGCTTGCTATATACAATTAGCACCGAATGATAGTATATTAACGCAAATATATATGTTCTTTGACATTTTTTATGCTGCGAAGATACAAAAAATACCTAATTTACACAAAAAAAGTTGATTTTTTTTTGGAAAAGGAAACAATATTTGTATCTTTGCATCGAGAAAAATGCTACAAAACATATTTTTGAAGCGCTAACATGTAATCGTAACAACTCTAACCTTTTAAACATTCAATATGAAAGCTTTAAACAAACAGACCGCTCCGAAGAGCGTCGCACCCGAGAAAATCATTCAGTTTGGTGAAGGTAACTTCCTTCGTGCCTTTGTCGATTGGATTATCTGGAACATGAACAAGAAGACCAACTTCAACGCCAGTGTTGTAGTAGTACAGCCAATTGAGCGAGGTATGGTAGAGTGGCTCAATGGTCAAGACTGCTTGTATCATGTGAACCTTCAGGGTCGTCAGAATGGCAAGCCAGTTGATGAGCTCGATCGTGTTGATGTAATCAGCCGAGCACTCAACCCTTACAGCCAGAACGCTGCATTCATGGCATTAGCCGAACAGCCAGAGATTCGCTTCGTAATTTCGAACACCACTGAGGCTGGTATCACCTTCGACCCTAACTGCAAGTTCTCTGATGCTCCAGCTTCTTCTTATCCTGGCAAGCTCACCCAGTTGCTGTTCCGTCGTTTTAAAGCTTTCAATGGCGATCCTAAGAAGGGTCTCATCATCATGCCCTGCGAGTTGATCTTCCTCAATGGTCACCACTTGAAGGAGTGCATTATGCAGTATATTGAACTCTGGAAAGAGGACTTCGGCAAGGACTATGAAAAATTCAAGAACTGGTTTATTAAATATAATTATGTTTGCGCGACCCTCGTTGACCGCATCGTGCCTGGTTTCCCACGCAAAGATATTGCCAAACTGCAGAAACGTGCAGGATATGCTGACAACTTGATGGTACAGGCCGAGATCTTCCACCTTTGGGTAATCGAGAAGCCAACCAACATGAGCATTGCTCAGTTGCGTAAGGAATTCCCTGCCGATCAGGCTGGTTTGCATGTACTCATCGCAGAGAGCGAGGCTCCATACCACGAGCGTAAGGTAACCCTCTTGAATGGTCCTCACACAGTTCTCTCTCCTGTTGCCTATCTCTCGGGCATCAACATTGTGCGCGATGCTTTGCACGACAAGGTAGTTGGCCAGTATATCAAGAAGGTACAGTTCGACGAGCTCATGCAGACTCTCAACCTTCCAATGGACGAGTTGAAGCAGTTTGGCGCTGATGTTCTCGAGCGCTTCGACAACCCATACGTTGACCATGCCGTAACCAGCATCATGCTCAACTCATTCCCTAAGTTCGAAACTCGCGACCTTCCAGGTCTCAAGGTTTATCTGGAGCGCAAGGGCGAATTGCCAAAGGGTCTTGTACTCGGTCTTGCTGCCATCATTACCTATT
>JAUNCV010000074.1 GCA_030526445.1 Bacteroidales bacterium
TAGGATTGCCTATCGAATGCCAGCCCCATGGTAGGCCAAGACTGCTGTAGCTTTCGGCAGGTACATTGCGCTTCACAAAGTTGAATTCCTCGCGCACAGGCTCCTCTGCCATAGGCACTTGTGGTAGGGTTGGGCAGTCCATATCGATGCTTAGGGTGCCGTTGCCATTCACCACAGGCCAGGCATTTTTGTCCCAGCGCACAGGGGCGAGCATGGTCTCTCGACCCATCACATGCAGCAGGTAGCCGCTGGTGCGATAGCCGAGGCAGATCATCCACCACGACGAGTCGGGCGCCTGTACCAGGTCGGCATGACCGAGGCCTTGGATGGGGCTGTCCTGCATTTCCATCGAGAAATGCGAGAGGATAGGATTGGCTCTGTTCGGTTCATAAGGGCCAAAGAGTGAGCGGCTGCGGAGGATGTTGACTTGATGTCCATGTTCTGTGCCTCCTTCGGCCAGCATCATGTAGTACCAGCCATCCTTCTTATAGATGTGCGGACCCTCGGGATAACGTCCGCCCAGACCTGTGCCCAGGTGGTGGATTTCACCAATCTGCTTGCCGGTTTCCACGTCGATCTCGCAAATCTTGATGTCGCCCTGCTTCCAGAGGAAATAGCATTTGTCGCCCTCGAAGTAGAGCGTTGGGTCGCAGCTGCCGATGGCAAAGTCGATCATCACAGGATCCGACCATTCGCCCTTAGGGTCGTCGGTCCATACATAGAAGTGGCGACGCGAAGGGAATAGTGTTGTGACCATGTAGAGGCGGCCGTTGTGCTCGCGGATGGTGGTGGCGTAGATGCCGGCATTGGTCCATCCGAGCTCGGGGTTATCTTGCTTGAGCAGGCCCGAGAGGTCGAGCTGCGAAGGACGTGTCAGGCAGTTGCCCACCTGTTCCCAATGGATCAGGTCCTTGCTATGGAACACAGGCACGCCCGGAAAGTACTGAAACGTACTGTTGACCAGATAGAAATCGTCGCCCATGCGGCACACACTTGGGTCGGCGTGGAAGCCTGGCAATACCGGATTCTTATATCCCTGTGCCCAGGCCGATACCGTGAGCAAAAGGGCTGTAGCTATGGTGGTTACAAACTTTTTCATCTATACATTAGTATTTTGGTGCATTTCACTGCTCCCTCCCCATTATGGGAAAAGGTTGGGGAGAGGGTCTAATTTCCGAAATAGCTGTAGTGGTTGTTGTCAGGGTTCACCACAATCTGCTCTACTACAATCTCCGGGTCAATCATCACCACGCGAAGGGTGTGCTTGCCAGGTTGAGCCGAGGTCTTTACTTCAAGCCAGCGGAGGTTGTCGAACACCTCGTCACGACGGGGGAGTTTTCGGCCATTGTACCAACCAGAAAGGAGCAGATTATTGTGTGGAGGCAAGGCTTTGTGCACTTTGGACGAAGCCAAGTTCTGCGGGGTGTATTCTCTGAACTCGTCATGAAAACCCTGTCGCGCATCAATAATCTGCACTGGCCCATTGTCAATCTGTACGCCAAGGCGCATGCCTCGGGCCGGATGCACATCCTGCACAGGCAGAATACCGATGGCCAAGGTTGAGTGCTCCATGTTGATTTCGTACTCCAAGGCAGCTCCGTGTCCGGTTGTGTCCGAAGCAGCCAACACATTGCTCGAGCCCATACAGCCCTTGCTGCGACCGAGTCCGGGCAGGAAAATCCAGCCGGCCTCCTTGCCCTCTACCTTATTATTATATTGGTGGGCAGGAATGCTGTATTCGCTCGATGGACCAGGGTTGAGGTTATGCTTCACCTCGAAACCGAGAGTCAGTGGGTTGCGGTTCTGCTCGGGGATAGACCACATGGTATAGCCGATGTGATTGTCGAGCATCATGCCGCGCCACTTGCCATCGGCCAGTACATTATTATAATAGTCCGTCAGGCGGCGGTCCTTCTCCATCAGGGCTTCGATGGCCAAAGAGTCGCCCAATGTAGCATAATTGTATATATGAGCTATGCCAGCGCTACCTACCGTTGGGTAATAGACCAGCTGGTAGAATGCATCCTGAGCCTCTTTGGGCAGCTTGGCCTGCAGATTTTCGCAACGGGTCACGAGGTGCTGCCACATGCCGTTCAGACGCAACATCTCTTCGTGGTTGAAGATGCCTGGGTATTGCACCTCTGGCTTGCGCCACAGGTTGTATTTGCCCTGCAGGTGCATGATGTCGGCAACCTCCTGGGCATATTCCTGGCCAAAGATACTTGCCGCAAACCCCTCCAGGTATTTCTGTTCATCGCCTGGCTGAATGGCATCGGGATTCCAGGCATAGTTCATAATGAAGTCAATAGGCATCTCCTTAGGCTTGAGGTCGCCCACATTGATGATCCAGATGCGGTCGATGCCGCTTTGGTAGGCCAGATTGAGCTGCTCACGCAGTTTGGGTACCGTGGTGGTGTTTACCCAGCGGTCGTTCCATGGACCGCCGTTCATGTCGATGTGGTAGTACATGCCCATACCGCCCTTGCGACCCTTCTCGCGTTCGCCACCCATGCGGCGAATGTAGCCCCAGTTATTGTCGCAAAAGAGCAGAGTAACATCGTCGGGCACAGTCATGCCGGCATCGTAATATCGCTGTACCTCGGTAAAGATAGCCCAGAGTTGTGGAACCTCCTGTGGCTTTTTGCCCATTACCTTCTGTATAATTTCGCGTTGTTTGGCTATTACCTTGTTGAGCGTCTTGATGTTATCGGCATCGTTGCCCGAACCCATCGCCACATCTCCATCGCCACGCATGCCTATGGTCACAATGTTCTCGTAGTTCTTGGCCTTCTCGATGCCTTCAGTAAAGAACTTTTCTATCCGATCGGGGTTCTTGGCATAGTCCCACGGACCCACTTCGTCCCTGCGGCGGGTATATTCCTTGTGGGCTCGCATCATAGGTTCGTGGTGGCTGGTGCCCATCACAATGCCCATAGCATCGGCCAGACGCGGACTATCAGTATCGTCTTCATTAAAGGCAGAGTCCCACATGGCAGGCCAGAAGTAGTTGGCCTTGAGGCGCAACAGGAGCTCGAAGATGCGACTATAGGCCTTCGAGTTGATGCCGCCAAACTGGTTGTTGCACCAGGTGCCAAACGAAGGCCACTCGTCGTTGATAAAGATACCGCGATACTTCACCTTGGGTTCGCCATCGGTATAAGTGCCGCCATTCACAAAGAGTCGCTCGTGCTGCTGAATTGGGGCATCGGCCATCCAATACCAGGGCGAAACACCCATCTGGCGCGAGAGTTCGTAGATGCCATAAATGGTGCCTCGCTTATCGGAACCGAGGATGACCAGCTGATTGCCATCGTTGAAGATGAGATACTGTTCCCATTTGCCCTTCAGAAGCTTACACTCTTTTTTATACTTCTTAGCCAAGGCGCTCTTACCCACCGTGGCCACCACGATAGGGGCGCGGCTGCTGCCTGTCACAGCCTGCAGATCTTGGCGCAGGTTCTCGACAGCCATGCGCACGCCCTCCCAATCGGATGGGTCGAAAGCGATGGTGTCGCTCGAATGGGTCAACTCAATGGCAGTTTTGGCACTACGACCGAAGGTCACAAACTGTTCGGTAGCCCAGGTCTGGGTCGAAACCGAAACAGCAAGCGCCAAAAGCAAGTTTCTATATATCTTCTTCATAATCAGCGAATATTATTATTTTCAATTAATGTGCTGCCAGCCAGTTAGCTCCGCTGCCGCAGTCGGCAATAAGTGGCACAGAGAGCTGGCAGGCAGCAGCCATCTCTTCGAGCACAAGTGCCTGGAGCTTGTCGAGCTGAGCAGCAGGACACGAGAAGTTCAATTCGTCGTGCACCTGAATGAGCAGTTTGGCGCCCAGGCTCTCTTGCTTCAAACGCTTCGAGATTCGTACCATAGCTATCTTGATAATGTCGGCTGCTGTGCCCTGAATGGGGGCATTGATGGCATTGCGTTCTGCATAGCCGCGCACAGTAGCATTGGCCGAATGGATATCGGGCAACATGCGCTTTCGGCCAAATAGGGTCTCCACGTAACCCTTCTCGCGAGCCACTTCGATGCTCTTCTCCATGTATTCCTTAATCTTTGGATAGGTGGCAAAGTAACCATCGATGAGTTCTTTGGCTTCGGCGCGTGGGATGTTGAGGCGGCTGGCCAGTCCGAAGGTGCTGATACCGTAGATGATACCGAAGTTGGCAGTCTTGGCCTTGGTTCGCTGCAGCTTGCTTACCTCGTTCACAGCCAGATGGTATATTTTGGCAGCCGTTGCGGCATGGATATCTTCGCCCTCAAGGAAGGCCTCGACCATATTGGGGTCCTGGCTGAGGTGTGCCATGAGGCGGAGTTCAATCTGGCTATAGTCGGCGCTGAAGAAGACCTCGCCCTCGTCAGGGATAAAGGCCTTGCGCAGTTCGCGGCCCATAGCATCGCGGATAGGGATATTCTGCAGGTTAGGGTTGCTCGAAGAGAGGCGGCCTGTAGAGGTCACCGTCTGGTTGAACTGGGCATGAATACGTCCTGTGCGAGGGTTGACCTCCTGTGGCAAGGCCTCGATGTAGGTGCTGAGCAACTTCTTGATACCACGATATGAGAGGATATCTTCGATGAGCTGCACATGCTTTTCCTCTGTTACCTTGCTCTTGAGCTGCTGCAGGATCTCCTCGGCCGTGCTGCGCGACTTGCTCTTGGGGTCCAGTTTCAGTTCGTCGTAGAGCACTACAGCTACGGCTTTGGGCGAGAGAGGGTTGAATGGGTGACCTGCGGCTTCGGCCAAAGCATTGTCCAGGCGTTTCAGCTCGTCCTGCAGAATACTCTCCGACTCCTTGAGAGCCTGTACATCCAGACGCACTCCGGTCAGTTCCATGTCGGCGAGTACGGTCACGAGCGGCATCTCAATCTCCTCGAACAGCTTGGTAAGCCCCTGCTCCTGGAGCATAGGAGCAAAGAGCTGAGCCAGCTGGAAGGTCACATCACTATCCTCGCAGCAGTATTCAGCCACCTTCTCGATAGCAGCATCGCGCATGGTGAGAGGTTCCTGTTCAGCCTCTTGAGCCTCTTCTTCTGCAGCATCGAACATGGCAAAAAGATCGGCCGGAGCCTCCTCTGTTTTCTTTTTCTTGCCAGTCTCAATAACTGCCGACGTAGGTATTGGCTTATACTTTAAATAAATCTCGGCCAGATAATCCATGTTATGAGGCTGTTCGGGTTCGAGGAGGTAGTGTGCTACCATGGTGTCGAACATAGGCTCGGCCACCTCAACTCCATAACACTTCAGAACCGAATAATCGTACTTGGCATTCTGGGCAATCTTGAGCGCAGCAGCACTTTCGAAAAGGGGACGAAGTTCAGACACAATTGCCTCGGCCTCCTTACGATTGGCCGGTACAGGAATATACCAAGCCTTGTGGCCAGCCACTGCGAACGAAATACCCACCAACTCGGCATCAATGACACTGAGCGAAGTGGTTTCGGTGTCAAAAGCCCATTGGGTCTCGGCCTTTAATTCGGCCATCATCTTCTTTCGTTTGGCAGGGGTATCGGCAATGGAATAGGAGGTCCTGACAGCAGTGATATCTGAAAGAGAAACCGGAGTTTCGGGCATCGAGTTAGTATCGAGTTGATATCGAGTTTCCTTCGAGATGCTTTCGGGATGCTTCGGGGCCTTCTTCAACTGGTCGCGCATGGAACGGAATTCGAGCTCGTCGAAAATCTGATAAAGACGATCATTATCAGGTTCGCACACCTTGAGCGCCTCTGCATCGAGCACCACACCTGGCACTTCGCGGCAGATGGTTGCGAGGTATTTCGAGTCACGAATCTGCTTGGCATTATCAAGCACTTTGGCAAACATTGCCTTCTTAAGATTAGGCAACTCTTTTTTGCCGGCAGCAGCAGCCTCTTCTACCTGACGGAGCATTTCTTCGCACGAACCGAAGTCGGTGATGAGTTTCTGAGCTGTCTTAGGACCTACGCCTGGACAACCCGGAATATTATCGGCCGTATCACCTTGAAGACCGAGCATATCGATGACCTGAGCCGTGCAGCTCAGGCCATATTTTGCAAGCACAGCCTCGACATCGAGCATCTCATAACCGGGGCCAAAACTCTTGGGCTTGAAGATGCGACTATGTTCGGTCACAAGTTGGGCATAGTCCTTGTCGGGAGTCATCATGAAGGTCTCATACTCGCCGCTCTCATCGGCCAAACGAGCCAAAGTGCCCACAACATCATCAGCTTCATAGTTTTCAATCTCAATGACTGGAATACGATAGGCATCGATAATCTGCTTGATGTAGGGCACAGCCAAGGTGATATCCTCGGGCTGTGCATCGCGCTGAGCCTTGTAGGTTGGGAACTCCTTGTGGCGGAAGGTACCGCCCTGGGGATCGAAGCAGACAGCTATGCAGTCTGGGTGTTCGCCATAGAGCACATCCTGCAGGGTTTTGGTGAAACCATAGATGGCTCCAGTGTTCATGCCCTTGCTATTGATCAAGGGCTTGGAGATAAAACCGTAGTAGGCACGATAGATGAGTGCGTAGGCATCGAGAAGAAAAAGACGCTTCATAATTGAGTATAAATTTTGCGCAAAGGTAGTAAAAAAACTCTTTCTTATGAAATTTTTGCAACTTTTTGGTTCAAAAAATAGAGTAAAATGAGAATTTATTGCTATCTTTGCCTCGATTATAGCTTATACAAATAATCTTGAAACCCTACTTGCAATGAAAAGATATTTCAATCTCCTCTTCTGCCTGCTTGGCGCTTTGTGCTGGTCGCCTGTTTTGGCCAGCGATGCAGTGACTGCCGATATCGATGCCAATGCCCCTATCGGATGGGCAACCTGTGCCTCGCTTTCGGGTGGAACCTATGCCGTGACGGGTGGCGGAGCTCAGGGCAAGAGCATCACGTTGCAGTCTGCCGGTTCGACCGATATGCGTTCGACCATCACCAAGGCCATCAAGAACAATGACATCATCGTTCTGGACGGTTCGGGTACAAAGGGTACTGATTTTATCATTTCGAAAAACATAGATCTCAGCGACTTGAGCAACAAGACCATTGTGGGCATCAACGGTGCGCGGCTTTGTACCCAATGGCATCTGACCCCCGAACTTATTGCCCTGCTCGACGAAGCAGGAGTGAAGGATGCCTCGACTACAGGCGGCGGCGGTACGCTGAGCAATGGTGTAAAAATCTCGGAGGCAGCGGAATATCTGACCCGCAAGACGCTGCTCGAAGCAACGGGCGATGCCAAGGAGAGCTATCGTCATTCGGGCATCTTCACCCTCAGTGGCTGCAACAATATCATCATTCGCAACCTCAAGCTTGTGGGCCCTGGTTCGGTGGATGTAGGTGGTTATGACCTAATTTCGTGCAATGAGGGAACTACGCATCTGTGGGTAGATCATTGCGACTTTACCGATGGTATCGATGGCAATTTCGATATCACGCATGGTTCGGACTTCGTTTCGGTCACCTGGTGCACTTTCAGTTATACAGCGCGTTCGTATATGCACCAGAACACCAATCTGGTAGGTAGCGGTGACCATGTGACCAGCGACGAGGATAAGCTCAACGTAACTTTTGCCTACAATATCTGGGGCGCTGGTTGCCGAGCTCGTATGCCTATGGTACGCTATGGAACGGTACATGTGTTCAACAACTATTA
Source organism: Bacteroidales bacterium (assembly GCA_030526445.1). Classification (GTDB taxonomy): domain Bacteria; phylum Bacteroidota; class Bacteroidia; order Bacteroidales; family UBA3663; genus Liminaster. The sequence goes on from JAUNCV010000074.1 coordinate 7,646, forward strand.
CAACTGTGGGGGCAACCTGACAGCTTGTATCAATCCGCGCAAGAACTCGGAGGTGCTCATCGAGGGTAACTACTTCGACAAGGAGGTGAGTCGCGTCTTTTCGAACAATGATTCGAAGGGCTACGTGTGGGACGAAAGCAACTACATAGGCAATGCCAAAACCAAGAAGCCTGCATCGACCTACGAAGTGCTCGATATGCCATATATATATAATGTACGCGATGCACAAACTATCCCCGATGTGCTGACATCGCCGCAGGGTGCCGGTGCGACTCTCGTCTCGCCTCTCACCATCGAGGAAACACCTACCGGCATCGACCCGCTTGTGGCCACACCCTCTTCGGCCGAAGCCCAGTCTTCTCCTGCCTATGATTCCTACAATCTCCAAGGCCAGCCTCTTGCTTCGCACAGCAAGGGGTTGCGTGTCTGTAGTAGCAAAGTGATTATGCAGAAGTGATGTTTTTATACAAAATGCACTAACTTTTTGCCATTTTTTTGTATAAATATTGCAAAATTGCCACTTTTTTTATCTTTTTCGAGAATTTTTCTATAAAATATTTGGAGAATACTTGCAAAGTGCCTATCTTTGCACCGCATAACAAAACGAAAGTGTTATTAAGGAAAAAAGTTCAATTATAAACTCATTAAATTTAAAGAACAATGGACGCTAAGAAAGTTCTTGAGGATCTGAAGCGCAGATTCCCTAATGAACCTGAGTATCATCAGGCAGTTGAAGAGGTACTTGCTACTATCGAAGAAGAGTATAACAAGCACCCAGAATTTGACAAGGTGAATCTTATCGAGCGCCTTTGCATTCCAGATCGCGTTTACACCTTCCGTGTAACTTGGATGGATGACAATGGCAACTACCAGACCAACACTGGTTACCGTATCCAGCACAACAACGCTATCGGCCCATACAAAGGTGGTATCCGTTTCCACAAGTCTGTAAACTTGGGTATTCTCAAGTTCCTTGCTTTCGAGCAGACTTTCAAGAACTCTCTTACTACTCTCCCAATGGGTGGCGCTAAGGGTGGTTCAGACTTCTCTCCACGTGGCAAGTCGGCTGCCGAGGTAATGCGTTTCTGCCAGGCATTCATGCTCGAGCTTTCTCGTAACATCGGTCCTGACTGCGACGTTCCTGCAGGCGATATCGGCGTAGGTGGCCGCGAGGTAGGCTACATGTTTGGTGCTTACAAGAAGTACACCCGTCAGTTCCAGGGCGTTCTCACTGGCAAGGGCCGTGAGTTCGGTGGTTCTTTGATCCGTCCTGAGGCTACCGGTTATGGTACCGTTTACTTCCTCCGCGCTATGCTCAAGACCAAGGGTGACAGCATCGAGGGCAAGAAGGTGCTCATCTCTGGTTCGGGCAACGTTGCTCAGTATGCAGCTGAAAAGGTGCTCCAGTTGGGTGGTACCGTAATGACCATGTCTGACTCAGATGGTTACATCTACGATCCAGAAGGCATCGATCGCGCTAAGCTCGACTATATCTTCGACCTCAAGCAGGTACAGCGTGGCCGTATCAAGGAGTATGTAAACGAGTATCCTAATGCTAAGTATGTAGAGGGTGCTAAGCCTTGGTTTGAGAAGGCAGACATCGCTCTCCCATGTGCTACCCAGAACGAGCTCAACGAGGAGGCTGCTAAGGCTCTCGTAGCTAATGGCTGTATCGCAGTTGCTGAGGGTGCTAACATGCCTACCACACCAGAGGCTATCAAGGTATTCCAGGATGCTAAGATCCTCTACTCTCCAGGTAAGGCTTCGAACGCTGGTGGTGTATCAGTATCTGGTCTCGAGATGACTCAGAACTCAGAGCGTCTCTCATGGACCGCTGAGGAGGTTGACGCTAAGCTCCTCTGGATCATGGAGAACATTCACGAGAACTGCGTGAAGTATGGTACCGAACCTGATGGCTATGTTAACTACGTGAAGGGTGCTAACGTTGCCGGTTTCATGAAAGTGGCTAAGGCCATGATGGCTCAGGGTGTATTCTAATAG
>JAUNCV010000075.1 GCA_030526445.1 Bacteroidales bacterium
TTGCTGCCATCATTACCTATTATAAGGGCGGCACTCGTGCCGATGGTGCACCTATCCAGCCAAACGATGCTCAGGAAATCATGGATCGTCTCACCCAGCTTTGGGCTACTGGCGACACTCGCAAGGTGGCTGAAGGCGTACTCGCTGCTACCGATGTCATCTGGAAGGAAAGCAAGCAGAACCTCAACGAGATTCCTGGTCTCACCGATATGGTTACCGAATTCCTGAACAGCATTCAGGAAAAGGGCATGAAGGAGACTGTTAAGAGCATTCTCTGATAAAAAAACAACAGGGAATTTAGAGGAATTTAAGGAATTTTCTTTTCCGATCAATTTCGCAACAAACAATTTTCCTCTAAATTTCTCTAAATTCCTTGTTCATAAAGAAAAATTCCATGAAAGAATTTCTGAAAATTAATCCTGCAGACAATGTGGTTGTAGCTATTCAGCCTCTTTCGGCAGGCACCAAGATTAACGTTGATGGTGAAGAGATTACTCTGCTCACCGATGTTCCTGCTGGCCACAAGTGTGCACTCAAGGACTTTGCCGAGGGTGAGAACATCATCAAGTACGGCTTCCCTATCGGCCATGCACGCCACGCTGTAAAGAAAGGCAGTTACATGGACCACGAGGATATCAAAACCAATCTGGAGGGCACTCTCGACTATAGCGACATTCAGCTCAAAGGCCTTACCAAGCTTCAGACTTCGGGCGAACAACTCACTTTCGAAGGATATGAGCGTCCAGATGGCCAAGTTGGTATCCGCAACGAAGTTTGGGTGCTTCCTACCGTAGGTTGTGTCAATGGTATTATCAAGCAGATTGTAGAGCGCACCAAGGCAGAACTCGAAAATCTCGATGGCATAGACGGTATCTTCCACTTCCCTCACAACTACGGTTGCTCACAGCTTTCCGAAGATCACGAGAACACCAAGAAGATTCTTCGCAACATGGTGCACCACCCAAATGCTGGTGCTATCCTGGTTGTAAGCCTCGCATCTTCGAAGAGTTCTGTGGCGACTACGACAAGAACCGCGTGAAGTTCATGATCTGCCAAGAGGTAGAGGGCGACGAAGTAGAATATGGCGTTCAAGTGCTTAAGGAACTAGTTAAGACCGCACAGAGCTACAAGCGTACCACACAGCCTGCCGGAAAGCTCCGTGTAGGTTTGAAGTGTGGCGGTTCTGACGGCTTCTCGGGCATTACAGCCAATCCATTGCTCGGTGCTTTCTCCGACTTCTTGTGCGAAACCCAAGGTGGCACAACAATCCTCACCGAGGTACCAGAGATGTTTGGTGCAGAGACCATCCTTATGGAGCGCTGTGAAAACAAGCAATTGCTCGACGAAACCATTTCGCTCATCAACAACTTCAAGAACTACTTCATCAGCCATGGCGAACCTTGCGGCGAGAATCCATCGCCGGGCAATAAGGCTGGCGGTATTTCTACCCTCGAAGAAAAAGCTCTTGGCTGCACACAGAAATCGGGTAAGAGTGTTGTATGTGGCGTAATGGAGTATGGTGACCGCATTCAAACCGACGGTCTCAACCTTCTCTCAGCTCCTGGCAACGACCTTGTAGCCTCTACTGCTCTCGCTGCCGCAGGTTGTCAGTTAGTACTCTTCACTACCGGCCGAGGCACACCATTCGGCACCTTCGTTCCAACCATGAAGGTTTCGACCAATAGCGGACTTGCACAGCGCAAGCCCACCTGGATTGATTTCAATGCAGGCGTTTTGGCCGAAGACAAGAGCATGGAAGAGACTCTTAAGGAGTTTACGGAAAAAATACTTCGTGTAGCCAGTGGCGAACTGACCAATAACGAAAAGGCCGACATCCACGAGATTTCGATCTTCAAAAACGGCGTTACATTGTAAAAATATGCGATAAAAATGTCACATTTGGCATTTTTATCGCATATTTTGTATAGAAATTCAAATAGAATATAAGAAAATTGTCACTTTTTTGCACGATATTTGGAAAAATGCACTATCTTTGCGCCAATTTCAAACAAAAAGTTCAATTTATAAATATGAAAAAGATTCGTGCTGCCATCGTAGGTTATGGCAATATTGGCAAATATGCACTCGATGCGCTGGAGACTGCCCCAGACTTTGAGGTTGCAGGTATTGTACGTCGTCAGGGTGCTGAGAACAAGCCAGCAGAACTTGAGGGATATAATGTTGTTAAGGACATCAAGGAACTGCAGGATGTTGATGTAGCTATCCTCGCTACACCAACCCGTAAGGTTGAGGAGTATGCTAAGCAGTGTCTTGCTATGGGTATCAATACCGTCGATTCATTTGACATCCATACCCAGATTGTTGACCTTCGCCGTTCACTCGATGCAGCAGCCAAGGCAGGCAATGCTGTTTCAATCATCTCGGCAGGCTGGGATCCAGGTTCAGACTCAATTGTTCGCACTCTCATGCAGAGCCTTGCTCCTAAGGGTGTAAGCTACACCAACTTCGGTCCAGGTCGTTCAATGGGTCACTCTGTTGCCGTTCGCGCTATTGCAGGTGTTAAAGACGCACTTAGCATGACTATTCCTGTAGGTACCGGTATTCACCGCCGTATGGTATATGTAGAGCTCGAAGAGGGCGCAGATTTCAAGACTGTTGAGGCTGCAATCAAGGCCGACCCTTACTTTGTTAACGACGAGACCCATGTTCAGCAGGTTCCATGTGTTGATGACCTCAACGACGTTGGCCACGGCGTAAATCTCGTTCGTAAGGGTGTGAGTGGCAAGACCCACAACCAGATGTTTGAGTTTAACATGAAGATTAACAACCCTGCACTTACTGCTCAGGTGCTTGTTAACGTAGCACGTGCCGCCATGAAGCAGCAGCCAGGTGCTTATACAATGATCGAAATCCCTGTCATCGATATGCTTTACGGTGACCGCGAGGATTTGATTGCACATCTCGTATAATACAACCCTCCTATACAAAGAAAAGCCCCGATGACTCGGGGCTTTTCCTGTATATTATAATGTCTTTAGAAAATCGACCAACTGACGCACCGCCTTTCCACGATGACTGATAGCATTCTTTGCCTCCATGCCCATCTGAGCAAATGACTCTTCATGGCCTTCGGGCACAAAGATTGGGTCATAACCAAAGCCGCCACTTCCCATACGCTCTGTAGCAATCGTACCTTTACAGATTCCCTCAAACTCAAACATCTGACCATCGAGCAGAAGAACAATCACAGTACGGAATTGTGCCTCTCTATGCTGTATTTTTGCCATGCGCGACAGGAGCTTATCCATATTGGCTTCACTGTCATGGTCAAACCCTTCATCTGCAGCATAACGAGCCGAATGCACTCCAGGAGCCATTCCCAAAGCACGCACTTCCAGTCCGCTGTCATCAGCAAAACAATCGTAATCAAAGTGAGTCTTTACATACTCCGCCTTCTGCAGAGCATTGCCCGAAAAAGTTTCAGAAGTCTCGGGGATATCAGCAGTACAGCCAATATCAGACAAGGAGAGAATCTCAAACTTCTCCCCTACTTCAGAACCACATTCATTTAAAAGAGCAGAAATCTCTTCAATCTTGTGTCTGTTGTTGGTTGCGAATACTATTTTTTTCATAGTTGGGTTTTAAAACGCAGCAAAGGTAATCACATTTTTCCATTTTTTCAAGCCTTAGTCCCGGAAAATAAAAAAAAACTGATTTTCATTTGCTTTTCTAAATGAAATCTGCTATCTTCGCAGTCGAGTTGCCAAAACGCTGTTTTAACAGTCGATAGTTGTTTCTCAAAAAAACAGTCACAATGCTTCATATTTACAAAGCCTCGGCCGGATCGGGAAAAACGCATTTGCTCACCGGTTTCTTTCTTCAGCAATTATTCCGCCAACCCATCGAGGGTAAGGAGGAGGGTCGTCCGTTGCTCTTCAACGAAATCCTGGCTGTAACCTTTACAAACAAAGCCACAGCCGAAATGAAGGAACGTATCATTGAAGAACTGCACAAACTGCACAATGAGCCACAGAAATCGCCCTACTTGAAAGATCTGCTGAAGCCTTCAGCCAACGGCAAAGTTCTCTCCATCGAAGAGATTCAACGCCGCTCTTTCGGCATCTTGAGCAGCATTTTGAACGATTATTCAGAACTGCACGTCAGCACCATTGACAGCTTTTTCCAACAAGTATTACGCAGTTTTGCACACGAGCTCAACCTGCAGGGCAACTATGAGATAGAACTCGACGCAGACGCCACTCTCGACAAGGTGGTGAGCCGTTTTATTACGGGTCTAAATCCAAGTGACGACAAAGAAACCTTCCAGTGGATGCTCGAATTTGCCTCAAAGCGACTGAACGAAGGTTCGGCTTGGAACATGCACGATGAACTCCTGAAACTGGCTAAAGTCATCACCCAAGAGGAATATAAACAAAACAACCAGCGCATCGCCGAATTCACGAACAACAGGAAAGAACTTCGCCAATACATCTCAAACCTGCGCGAGATGCAGCAAACCTGGCAGAAGGCTTTGATAGAAGTTGGACAGCAAGGCGTGCAAATTTTGCAAAGCTACGGCTTGCTTTATTCCGACTTCAAGGGAGGAAGCAGAAGTTCCATGGCATGCTTCGGTCGATGGGCTGAAGGCGAAATAAAAGACCCCTCTGCCACACTTGAGAAATGGAGCCAAGATACTGCAGAATGGTACAAAAAAGGATGCGAAGCAGAAGGAAAACTCTCTTCGTCCGACGAAAAGCGCCTACTCGAGCTCATGCAGTTAGGCGTCTCTCTCCTCACCGGACAAGAACGTGCCTATTACGAAACTGCTCGTTCTATCATCAAGAACATCTATCAGCTTGGACTTCTCTCTCGACTGGAAACCGAAGCAGATCGTTACTGTGAAGAAGAGGGCAAACAACTTCTGACCAACACTACACACGTGCTCAGCCGTCTCATTCAAGAGGAGGAGGCTCCTTTTATTTACGAAAAGACAGGCACGCGCATCAAGAGTTTCATGATCGATGAGTTCCAAGACACTTCAACCATGCAATGGAACAACTTCAAGCCTTTGCTCGAAACTTCGTTATCGACCGGTAACGAAGACCTCATTGTGGGCGATGTCAAGCAAAGTATTTACCGTTGGCGCGGATCTGACTGGGAGTTGCTCAATACAACCATTTACGACTTCCATCCCGAACTGCAACATACCGACGAAAATGGCAATCAGCTGAAATACAACTTCCGTTCAGACGAAAAAATCATCGATTTCAACAATAGTTTCTTCGCCAATGCTGCACACCAATTGGCAGAATGCACTGAAGATGAAGAAATGAAAAAAATAGAATCTATCTATGCTGATGTTAAACAATTTATACACGATGATCGAAAAGATAACATTGGGGCTGGCATACTCGATTATGAAGAGGTAGAACCCATTGACGAAGAGGACGAAAAAGAGGCCATCTTGCGTCGTCTTCCCGAGAAAGTTATTGCACTACAGCAACAAGGATTCGAACCCAAAGACATACTCATTCTTGGCCGATTTAACAAAGAATGCAAACTGTTTGCCGAAACTCTTCTCAACTACAAAAAACAGCACCCTGACTGCCCCTATCAACTTGATATCATCACTGACGAAGCCCTCTCTTTAGGCAATCGTGATGTGATACGCGCCATCGTGGCCATGCTGCAAGCCATCTACGAGCCAAAGTCAGAATTGCGTCAGACAATAGCCCACTGCTGTTATCTGAAGGCATGTGGCATGACCATGACCGAAGCTATAGCAACACACTTCAGTTTCGACGGCAAACAAAATGACAAGGCTGGCAAACAGGCAGATAACACGCACAATCTGCCCAACTTTCTCCAATTCAGCAATCAACCACTCTTCGAGATGGTCGAAGGCATCGTCTCGCTCATGCCGCAACAGCAGCAGCGCGACAGTGTTTTCCTACAAGCGTTTCGCGATTTGGTGCTCGAATATGTTTCAAAGCGAGGCACCGATATTGGAGGATTCCTGAAGTGGTGGCGCGACAAAGGCTCCTCCTCAAGCATCTCTACACCAGCGGGTCAGAATGCCATCAAAATCATGACCATTCACAAGTCAAAAGGCCTGGGCGAGAAAGCAGTTATCATACCTTTTGCTGACTGGAAAATAGACATCGACACCAGCCATGGCGAAGTGCTTTGGCTTGACCCTCACGGGTTCGGCTTTACAAATGAAGATAGTACTCCAGAACAGCAAAGCCTCCGAACAGACGCTTCCGGAGAAGGACAAAAAAACATCATTCTCCCTATACAAATCGAAGCCTCTTTGCCTAAAACTATCTTTAACGAAGAGTTTACAAAAGAGCGTATGCGAGCTATTACTGACAACCTCAATACAGCCTATGTAGCCTTCACTCGCGCTAAAAAGGCAATGGTCATCATGGCACCGGCTCCCAAAAAGAGCAAGACTAGCAAAAACGACAAGAAGAGCGTTCCAACACTGGCCGAGCTACTTAATAGTTTCATGCAAAAATGGAAAGACAATATTGACCACCTCGAACCTCAGGAATTACAAGACAGCGGCTCTACTGAAAAATCTCTTTCGGAACAAACAGAAAAGGCGCAACAGCCTGATAACAAACCAAGTGAGTCGGCTCTTCAAAGCAGTGCGTCTGCGCCACGTCCACAAATCAAGCGCACCACACACACTGGCCACGATGTCGAGACAGGCCGAGGAACCACTCTTCACAATGCTCTCTCCGTGGTCAAATACTCCGATAACTACGAAGCACCTATCCGCAAGTTGTTCATCTCTGGCAATGCAGAACTGGTAGGCTTCGAACTTGACGAACTCATCAATACAGTCGGAGAATTACTTCAATGGGAGCAAGTTGCGCCCTGGTTCTCTCGCAGCAACCATGTGCTAAACGAGCAGAACATTGTAACTCATACTACCCATACACAACGTCCCGACCGTATTATTTTTACCCCTGATGGACGTGTCATAATTATCGACTACAAAACTGGTACAACACATAGTTCGAAGTACCACAAGCAGGTCGATTATTACATGAAACTGATGCGCGATATGGGTTATCGGAAAGTTGAAGGATACCTTTGGTATATTGATCAAAAAAAGATTGAAAAAGTGCAACACAAAGCAAAATCTGTGCAATTGACACTCGATTTCAGTTAAACACGCCCTACAATTAGCCTCCTTTTTCTTCGGAAAGTGCAATTTCTTGAAGAAAAAAGGAGGCTTTTTATCTTCGATAAGGCATTTTTTATTATCTTTGCCGCATGTGTGTTAACAAAACAATAAAACAACATAAATAACAAAACGATTAAACTATGGCAAACGTAGAATTCAAGTATGCTCCAATGTTCCAGTTGGGCGAAGATACTACCGAATACTATCTCCTCACCAAGGAGGGTGTATCAGTGAGCGAGTTTGAGGGTCAGCCTATCCTCAAGGTAACTCCAGAGGCTCTCACCCGCATGACCAATGCAGCATTCCGCGACGTGAGCTTCCTCCTCCGCCGCAGTCATAACGAGCAGGTTGCAAAGATTCTTCGCGACCCAGAGGCTTCGGCCAACGACAAGTATGTAGCTCTCACCTTCCTCCGCAATGCTGAGATTGCTGCCAAGGGTAAGCTTCCTCTCTGCCAGGATACCGGTACCGCTATCGTTCACGGTGAGAAGGGCCAGCAGGTATGGACCGGCTTCGAAGATGAAGAGGCTATTGCTGAAGGCGTATTCAAGACCTATACCGAGGAGAACCTCCGCTACTCACAGAACGCTCCTCTCAACATGTATGACGAGGTAAACACCAAGTGCAACCTCCCAGCTCAGATCGACATTGAGGCTACCCAGGGCATGGAATATCGTTTCCTCATGGTAACCAAGGGTGGTGGTTCGGCTAACAAGACCTACCTCTATCAGGAGACCAAGGCTCGTATCCAGAACCCAGGCACTCTTATTCCATTCCTCGTTGAGAAGATGAAGAGCCTCGGCACCGCTGCATGTCCTCCATACCACATTGCTATCGTTATTGGTGGTACTTCGGCCGAGAAGAACCTCCTCACCGTGAAGCTCGCTTCAACCCACTACTATGACTCACTCCCAACCACTGGCGATGAGACCGGTCGTGCTTTCCGCGACATCGAGCTCGAGAACCAGCTCCTCCAGGAGTGCTACAAGATTGGTCTCGGTGCACAGTTCGGTGGCAAGTATATGGCTCATGACGTTCGCGTGGTTCGTTTGCCACGTCACGGTGCATCTTGCCCAATCGGCCTCGGCGTTTCTTGCTCTGCCGACCGCAACATCAAGGCTAAGATCAACAAGGATGGTATCTGGATTGAGAAGATGGACGACAAACCATACGAGCTCATCCCAGAGGAGTTGCGCAATGCAGGCGAGGGCGATGCTGTGAAGATTGACCTCAACCAGCCAATGGATGACGTATGCAAGATCCTCACCAACTATCCTATCGGCACCCGTCTCTCACTCAACGGCACCATCATCGTAGGCCGTGATATCGCTCATGCTAAGCTCAAGGCTCGTCTCGATGCAGGCGAGGGCATGCCTCAGTACATGAAGGATCACCCAGTATATTACGCTGGTCCTGCCAAGACTCCAGAAGGCATGGCATGTGGTTCAATGGGCCCAACCACCGCTGGTCGTATGGATCCATACGTTTACGAGTTCCAGGATCACGGCGGAAGCCGCATCATGCTGGCTAAGGGCAACCGCGCTCAGTGCGTAACCGATGCTTGCAAGGATCACGGCGGATTCTATCTCGGCTCTATCGGTGGCCCAGCAGCTATCCTTGCTCAGAACAACATCAAGAGCATCGAGTGCGTTGAGTACCCAGAACTCGGCATGGAGGCAATCTGGAAGATCGAAGTTGAGAACTTCCCAGCATTCATCCTTGTTGACGATAAGGGCAACGACTTCTTCAAGCAGTTGCAGCCAAACTGTGGTTGCACCATTATCAAGTAATCGCTTGAGAAGCTAAAAATAATATCTATCCCGAATGTTCGAATATTCGAATGATTTCTGTGCAAATTGGCAAGATTAAAGTTCGGACATTCGAATCATTCGGGAAATAAAAATAAAAACATTTTCATGAAAGTAGATAACGGACTTCACGTAACCCTGCAGTACACACTTACCGGCTGGGAAGACCCAGAGGCTGGTCAGCAGCCAGAGATTGAGGATATCGAAAAGACCACTGACGAGAATCCTTTCAAGTTCATTTATGGCGTAGGCATGCTCATCCCTGCCTTCGAGGCAGCCATTGCCGGCAAGGAAGTTGGCGACACCTTCGACTTCACCCTCACCCCAAAAGAGGCTTATGGCGAATATGACGAGAAAGCTATCCAGAATGTTAAGATTCCTGTTGACGAACTCCGCAAGGGTGGTTTCCCTAAGGAATTCATGAAGGTTGGCTGCGAATTGCCTCTTCGGAACCAGGCTGGCGAAATCATGCAGAGCGAAATCGTTGCTATCGACGCCAAGGAGGTTACTTGCAAGCTCGATTTCAATCCACCTCTCGCTGGTATGAACCTTCGTTTTGTTGGCTCTATCATCGACGTACACGTTCCTACCGAAGACGACAAGCGCGCTTATATGCAGCAGATGACAGGCCAGGCACAGTGCCATTGCGGCGGCAGCTGTGGCG
>JAUNCV010000076.1 GCA_030526445.1 Bacteroidales bacterium
ATAGGCATCCTTCACCCACTGAGCATCGCCCAAATCGACGGTGCAGATACGCATGTGGTCTGAGTCTGGATGTGCCTCACAAGTGAGCACATGGCCCACTGTCAAGCCCTTCAGGCCGCCTTTGATGGTCTCGATTTCCTCTACGCCTTCGGTCTCGAGGCCAATAGAGGTGAGGGCCTTTGAAGTCTCCTCGGGGGTGAGGTCGAACTTCAAGTAGTCCTTAAGCCATTTGTAAGAAATATTCATGTTGTTGTATTTATATATAATTTCTGATTTTTTAGCGCGCAAATATACATATTATATTTAGAACTCCCAAGAATACCACTAAAAAATCTCTTGTGCTATAGTACAATTTTTGTGTTTTGACATCTTTGCTGCCGAAAAAACTTGATGAATTTTTACATCTTTTTCTCTCTTTCTTCAATTGTGTAAAGTTGCTTTTGAAATTCATGTGTAGCAGATTGCCATGAAACTCTATGTTCTACAACATGATTTGGTGAGTTGCTGGTTGCAAAATGTCATTCGCAACTCTTTATTGCTCATATTTGCGGTGTGAAAGTTGAGGGCTTTTTCTTTTTCTTCAACTAAAAATAAAAAAACAAACAACAAAACATAACATATCATGTTGAACATTGATCAATTCATGGCCAATCTTTCGGCCCGTCATCCTGGAGAGTCAGAATATCTTCAGGCAGTTAAGGAAGTGCTTATTAGCATTAAGGATGTTTATGACAAACACCCTGAGTTTGAACGCGTTTCTTTGCTCGAACGATTAGTCGAGCCAGAACGCATCATTACATTCCGTGTACCTTGGGTCGATGATAAGGGAAAAGTGCAAGTAAATCTTGGTTACCGAGTGCAATTTAATTCTGCTATTGGTCCTTATAAGGGAGGACTTCGTTTCCATGCCTCGGTCAATCTTTCGATATTGAAGTTCCTAGGTTTTGAGCAGACATTCAAAAACTCACTCACTACACTTCCTATGGGAGGTGGCAAGGGCGGCTCGGACTTTTCGCCTCGTGGCAAGAGCGATGCAGAAATCATGCGTTTCTGTCAGGCTTTTATGCAAGAACTTTATCGATATATTGGTCCTGAGGTCGATGTCCCTGCTGGAGATATCGGCGTTGGTGCTCGAGAAATTGGATATCTTTTCGGTGAATATAAGAAACTTACGCGTGATTTTTCGGGTGTTCTTACCGGTAAGAATCTCGAATTCGGAGGCAGCTTAGTGCGCCCTGAAGCTACTGGTTTTGGTGGCCTTTATTTTGTGAATGAGATGCTACAGACAGCGGGTGTAGACATTAAGGGTAAGACGGTTGCAATTTCAGGTTTCGGCAATGTGGCCTGGGGTGCTGCGACCAAGGCAACTCAGCTTGGAGCCAAGGTGGTTACTATTTCGGGTCCTGATGGCTATATCTATGATCCAGAAGGTATCAGTGGCGAAAAAATAGATTATATGCTGGAACTTCGTGCTTCGGGTAATGATATTGTGGCTCCTTATGCTGACGAGTTCCCATCAGCAACCTTCCATCCTGGCAAAAAGCCTTGGGAGGCTAAGTGTGACATTGCTCTCCCATGTGCTACTCAGAATGAGCTTAATGGCGATGATGCAGCACAGCTTATCGCTAATGGATGCCAGTGTGTAGGCGAAATTTCGAACATGGGATGTACCCCTGAAGCCATTGATCTTTTCCTTGAGAAGAAGATGCTATATGCTCCTGGTAAAGCAGTGAATGCAGGTGGTGTGGCAACCTCTTGTCTTGAGATGAGCCAGAATGCTATGCATCTTTCTTGGCGTGCCGAAGAGGTTGATCAGCGCTTGCATGAGATTATGCACAGCATTCATCATCAGTGTGTAGCTCATGGTCGTGAAGCCGATGGTTATATCAACTATGTAAAGGGAGCCAATGTGGCCGGCTTTATGAAAGTTGCTAAAGCTATGATGGCTCAGGGTATTGTATGATAGCGGTTATTGTGTAATGCTCGGAAGTTACATCAATTGATTAATGATGATATTCTTCATGCATCCAAATGCAAAGTGTAATTATCAGGTGAATTCATATTTTTGAGGCGATCCACTCTTTGGGTCGCCTTTTTTTGTTTTTTCTTGGTCCCAAATATGAAAAACGCTATCTTTGCACCATCGAATCATTTATTATGATTTGGGTCGCATAGTGCCACAGAGTCGACCTGCTGTGGCTTAAAAGGGAATCAGGTGTAAGTCCTGAGCAGTCCCGCTGCTGTAAGCATCTTTTTCCGATGTAAGCCAGAATGCCTGCTATGCGGTGTCTGTATCAGTACCTCTGCGATGCACAGAGGCAGACGTAACATTATTAGCAATATGAGTAAACATTTTGTAGGGTCTATTTTCGGCTTATACGTTTTCATGTTGTGTAGCAATAGCTATGCTCAGACGGTTCTCCCTGAAGTTTCTGTGGCAGATTCGTCTGCCATACGTCGTGCCTATTTGTCAACCTCTTCTCTGGTACAAGTCGTTACTTCTGCTGAGATGCAACGCCTTGGCCTTCAAAACGTAGCAGATGCTTTGCGTCTTGTTAATGGTGTTGCTGTCAAAGATTATGGCGGTCTAGGTGGCATGAAAACGGTTTCGGTTCGAAATCTTGGTGCCGAACACACCGGTGTTCTCTACGATGGTATTCCTGTAAGTAATTGTCAGGCTGGACAAATAGATATATCTCGTTTTTCGTCTGATAATTTGCACTCTCTTCGCATGGGCATCGGCGCCCCAACTGATATGCTCACACCGGCGTCTGTCGAGCCTTTTAGTGGTAATCTTTATCTCAATACAAATGACCGAGATCATTATAAAAATATAAAGTTATCTTATGGCTCGTGGAATACACTTTCTGCTTCTGCACATATCGGAGAGGATGTTGTTCATGCTTTTTTGCATTATAGTCACACCGATGGAAATTATCCGTTTATTCTGACCAATGGTAGCGAGCAGACACGCGAGCATAGAAATAATAGTCGTGTCGATGCAATTAATGGCGAAGTAAATATGTCTAAGTTGTTCGCGTCAGAGACGAATCATGCATCCTCGCTATCTTCCAAAATTTATTATTATTATAGTGACCGCCAGCTGCCTGGTGGAATTACCATGTATAATAAGGATGCCCATGAGCGTCTTTACGATGAAAATTGTTTCGCACAAACTCGTTACGCAATCTTTTTTGGCGAAAAACTAGATGCACAGGTTTTGTTTAAATATAATCATTCATGGAACCAATATTTTGATGGTAATCAGCTCAATGATGGCGAAATTACCATGCATACATATCGCTATCGTCAAGACGAAACGTATCTTTCTTTGGGCGCAAATTATCATGTCCTTTCATCGGCCGATAAACTTCAGTTATCGTTAGTGATCGATGAGCTTTGGAATACACTTTGCACCAATATTCCTGAAACTTCATATCGGTTTCGAACCACCACTTATGCTTCATTCAGGGCACGTTATCATGATCGAAGGATCACTGCAAATGCTTCGCTTCTATATACTAATTTGAATGAGGATCGAAATCAGAGCCGCTTCACGCCGAGTGTAAGTTTGAGTATTAGTCCTTGGCCCGAAAAAAAAATGTATTTTCGAGCCTCTTGGCGACAGGCGTTTCGTCTTCCTACTTTTAATGATCTTTACTATTACCGTCTTGGTAACCATAATCTTCGACCCGAAAGAACCAATGAGATTAATCTTGGTGTTACCTCTTCTTTCTCGTTTCAAGATATTGTACTCTCTTTTACGACCGATGCTTTTCACAATCGTGTGCATGATCTCATTGTGGCTTTCCCAACCACTTTCGCATGGAAAATGTATAATTATGGAAAAGTGGATATTTGGGGCGTGAATTTCTCTGCAGAAGGTCGCTATCGTTGGTTGTTCCTTAATTTGGGCTACAATCTCAACGATGCGCGCAATCTCTCGTCCAATATTTCAGGTCAATACTCGCGTCAGGTGCCATACACGGCTCGTCACAGTGGTCATGCTTCTCTTGTATGTCATACGCATTGGTTTGATGTTGGCTATGCTCTGCAGTGGATGGGACATCGTTATTCTTCCTTGATGCACGAGCCTCGCTATCGTCTTGGCAGTTTCGATGATCACAGTATTACTCTTTCTCGAAACATAAGGTTGAGATACACCTCGTTTAGTCTTTCTCTAATGTGCAAAAATTTGTTCGATAGGCAATATGATATAATTCAATATTATCCAATGCCAGGACGTAGTTTCATGGTCGAAGTCAAATTTAATCTCTGATTTTTTATTCTCTAATTTAATAGTTATGAACAAAAAACTTTTTTCTTTTTTTCTTTGTGCCCTGATATCGCTTCCATTTCTTGCTTCGTGCAGTGATGATGATGAAATTTCGAACGGAAATGGTCCAGATCCTGTCATTACTCAGAACCCATCAAGAGTTTATGTGCTAAATGAAGGCAGTTGGGGAAAAAATAATGCCTCTCTTTCTGCTCATGTCTATCTTGAGGATCGCGTATCTACTATTTCTGATATCTATTCTTCAACCAATGGTAAGGTCATGGGTGATGTAGCACAGGATTTGGTTCTTGATGCTGCCAATAATCGTCTTTATGTTGCCGTTTCAGAATCGAGATATATTGCAAAGCTCGATATGTCGGGTCGTGAGATATGCCGCTATGCAACTACCGAGGAGCAGGCGCAGCCTCGTTCTCTTGTGCTCGATGGTGCGTATCTTTATGCTTCGCTTTATGGTGGAATGGTTGCCAAGTTCGACACAGCTTCTCTTCAACTTGTTGCAACTGTTGGTGTAGGTTCTTACCCAGAACAGATGGCTGTGGCTAATAATCTTCTTGCAGTTTGCAATTCTGGTTATGGTTATGACAACACTCTTTCGGTTATTGATTTGGATGCGTTTACAGTTGTGAAGACGGTAGTGCTTCCTCGCGTCAATCCGCAGCACATAGTTTCGGCTGGAGGCCGCTTTTACTGCAGTACTACCGAATATGACGAGTCATGGAATGCTGTTAGTAACATTATAGAGGTCAATCCTGCAAATTGGCAAGCAACTGAGATTACTACAGGTTTTTATCTGGCAGTGAGTGGTGATGATGTTCATATCATTGACCAAACGGTTGATTATAGTACTTCGCCTTATTCTTATCAGAATAAATTCTTGCTTTATAATGCCACTACTGGTGTATTCGGTGATAGCTTCCTTGCTTCGGCCGATTCAGACCTTAGTCATATGGCAGTTTACGGTATTTCTATTGATTCAGAGCGTGGTGATGCCTATCTTTGTGTTAGTCAACAAGAGGGTGCAGAGTTTGTAAATAGCAGTGTGCTTCGTTTCCGTTCCGATGGTTCTTCTTGTGGCAAATTCACGGCAGGTGTGCTTTCAAAGAAAGTTGTTGCTTTGAAGTAAATTGCAGCATATTGCTTATGTTTATTTAAAATATGTTACAATTTGATAAATCGTATCTTTGGTGTATTCCATCGGGAATCTATCGGGAAGGTATCGGGATTATATCGGGAATTGTTTAGTAGCATTTTGCTAAAAACAGTAGGCAGCTCTCAAATTGAGAACTGCCTACTATTTTTTTCATTTGCATATTTCGATTACTCCTCAACGAGTTCGCCGATGAGAGTGGCAGAACTAGCTTCGGTAACGCGAACCATGACAAAGTCGCCAGGCTTGGTGTTGCCTTTAGGGAATACAATCATTTTGTTCTGTTGGCTGCGTCCACACATCTGTTCACGGCTTCGCTTGCTGAAGTTCTCTACCAACACCTCAAAGGTTTTGCCAATGTCTCGACGATTGCTTTCGAGCGAGAGTTCGTTCTGCAGAGCAATAATTTCGTTGAGTCGGCGAATCTTCTCCTCCTCAGGCACATCATCCTCATAGTGGCGAGCTGCATATGTGCCTGGGCGCTCAGAGTATTTGAACATAAAGGCCGAATCATAGCCCACTTCACGCATCAGGCTGAGGGTGTCTGCCTGATCTTCGAGTGTCTCACCGCAGAAACCACAGAAAACATCGGTCGAAATGCCACAGTCTGGAATGAGTCGGCGCAAAGTGGCAATTCTGTCCAGATACCAAGCGCGAGTATATTTGCGGTTCATCTTTTTGAGCACCGCATCAGAACCACTCTGTACGCACAAGTGCAAATGGTTACAGATGTTCTTGTGTGCTGCCATTGTCTCAATGATTTTGTCGGTCAAATCATGCGGATTACTGGTCGAGAAGCGAATGCGCATGCCCTCGGCATGGCGAGCTACGGTGTCGAGCAAATCAGCAAAATCAACTACATTGCCATCTTCACTCTCATAGCAGTAGCTGTTCACATTCTGTCCCAATAGAGTTACCTCCTTAAATCCTTTTGCCTTTAGATCGGCCAGCTCATTGAGGATGCTATCTACGGCACGGCTGCGTTCGCGACCACGGGTATAAGGCACAATGCAATATGAGCAAAAATTGTTACAACCTCGCATAATGCTGATATAACCCGAAATGCGGCTGTGACCAATACGCTGTGGAATGATGTCACGATAGGTTTCAGTGGTCGAAAGTTCTACGTTGACAGCAGGCTGTCCTTGTTCGGCGGCTGCAATGAGATTCGGCAAATCGAGGTATGAGTCAGGACCTGCCACAATATTAGCTCCCTCTTTTAGAAGTCCATCCTTGACATTTTCAGCCATGCAGCCCAGCACGCCTACAATAAGTTTGCGGCCTTTGTTTCGCAGACTCTGGAAGTACTGAAGGCGACCGTAGATTTTCTGTTCTGCGTTTTCGCGCACTGAACAGGTATTCATAAATACAGCGTCGGCCTCATCAAGGTTTTCGCACAGTTCGTAGTTAGCCATCTTCATGATGGTGGCTACTACTTCACTGTCGGCTACGTTCATCTGGCAGCCATAAGTCTCAATGAAAAGTTTTTTCATTCTTATCTTGAAATTGTTTTTTATTGCACATTTAGGTGCGAAATATTGCACTTTTTAATCTTTTTGTGCACAATTGTTTTGTACATATGCAAAGATTATATATATTTGCGGCGCAAAGATATTAAAAAAATTGAAACTGCGCAAATTTTCAACTATGAAATATACCAAGATGACGGCTCAGGAAGCCGCTATGCTCATCGAGAACGGCAATACAATCAGTGTGAGTGGTTTTACAAACCATGGTACACCACGTGTTGTTACAGGTGCTCTGGCCGAACGAGCTGAGGCAGAGCATGCTGCGGGCCATGAATTCAAGGTAAGCCTCTTTACCGGTGCGCTTACCAACGAGTTTGTTGATGAGGCGTTGGCAAAGGCTCATGCTCTCGACCGCCGAATGCCATTCCAGGGTTCACCTGCCATGCGTGCTGGTATCAACGGTGGTGAAATCAATTATTTTGATATGCACCTCAGCGTTGTGGGTCAGTATGTGCGTTATGGTTTTTTGGGCAAAATAGATTTCTGCATCATTGAGGCACTCGACATCAATGATGATGGTGAGATTGTACTTTCTGGTGGTATTGGTTGTGTGGATACCTATGCTCAAGTGGCAGACAAAATCATTGTTGAGCTCAACTCGGCATACGATGCTCGTATTAAGGGCATGCACGATATTTATACTCCTGCTACGCCGCCTCATCGTCGCGAAATACCAATCTACGAGCCTCAGGATCGCATCGGTAGTCCTGTCTTGAAGGTTGATCCTAAGAAAGTGGTGGCTGTGGTCGATTGTTATTATAAATATGGTGTAAAGCCATTCTCTCCAGTAGATGATGTGACTGCTCAATTAGGCAAGAATGTTGCTAAGTTCCTTACTCGAGAACTCCGAGAGGGACGCATTCCTGCAGAGTTCCTTCCTTTGCAGAGTGGTGTGGGCAATGTTTCGAACGCTATTTTGCGCGAATTGCAGAATGCGGACGAGATTCCTCCATTCAAGATTTACACCGAGGTGTTGCAAGATCAAGTTATTGAACTCATTGATCAAGGTCGTTGTACCTATGCTTCATCGGGCGCATTGGCACTCAGTGAGGATGTGTATGAGAAAGTGATGGAAAATATTGAGTTCTACAAGCAGCACATCGTGCTTCGTCCTTACGAGATATCTAATCACCCTGAAGTGGTGCGTCGTTTGGGCATTGTGGCAATCAATACTGCACTTGAAGCCGATATCTTTGGCAATGTAAACTCTACACATGTTATGGGTACTAAGATGATGAATGGTGTGGGTGGTGCTGCCGATTTTGCGCGCAATGCGTATATCTCGATTTTCATTTGTCCAAGTGTGGCTAAGGGTGGGGCAATCTCTGCCATCGTTCCATACGTTTCGCATGTCGACTCAAGCGAGCATTCTGTTATGGTGATTATCACCGAACAAGGTATTGCTGATCTGCGTGGTAAGTCGCCTCGACAGCGAGCCGAATGTATTATTGAGAATTGTGCACATCCTTCATATCGTCCATTGTTGCGCGAATATCTGAAGCAGATGGATGGTCAGGCCGCTCATACGCCAATCTCTCTGCAGCACGCGTTCTCGTTCCATAAGGAGTTCATGAAGAGTGGCGATATGCACAACACATCGTTCGAATGATAAGCAACTCGTTATAAATATAAAGAATAAGGGTCTCCAAAATTTTTGGAGGCCCTTTGTTATTTCCATGTCTGCCAGTCGCCCATGATGATGTCCGGATTGTCCTCATCATCGTCGGCCTGTGCATCGAGCACCTGTTGCAGTGGTGGCGAAAGTCGCTGGTTGGTTTGTTCCAGCAGGTCCAGCACGTGGAGCACGCTCATGAGTGGCTGCGATGCCATGGGGCAATGCACATCTATATGCATCAGGCAGGCGCCATACAGTCCGAGCGAGAAATTCATCTGTCGTTCTAGGTTTTCGTTACCGTTGGGTAGATAGTATCCTTCGGCCTGTAGCGGCTTGAGCGTATTCTCGATGAGCAATGCATGCGCTTTCCCCTCGATGCCGCTCACACTCACTTTCCAGTGATTTTCGCCCAATTTCCCTACATGTGCCTCGCGCTCTATAAATACCTGACACACAATGCCCGAGAAGATATAATCGAAGAACAATGAGGCGCGATAGGGCGATACGCTTTGGTCGATGCGTACTGGTTGCCCTAATCTCCTTCGCTCTTCGAAGTACCACCATCGAGCCGTATTTGCCTGGGCTTTGATGCCGGCAAACAGCGCCATGGCTTCAAGTTTCATCAAATTCGTTTGTTTTGCCTCTGTGTCCATTGTTTTCTTTCTTTATAGATGGCAGCAGCGGCCCGATTCCCGCATCCATGCCTTGTTCTGGTCATAGCTCTGGCGGTTGTGGCAAGCCCAAAGGATGGGTGTGTGGAAGTTCTTGGGCAATACGGGTGGCGGCGCCTGTCCGTCGGTGAGAATGATGAGTCCATCGTAGTCAGTCTTGCTTTCGGTCACCCTATCGATTATGCATTGGAACGATGTTCCGCCGCGTCCCTTCACCTTGATCTCTCTTTGTGCGCGCTGTATGGGTACGATTTCGTTCACCTGGATGTCGAACTGGCATACATCGATCTGTACCTGTCCGTAGCGAAATAGTTTATTCACTGTGCCGAAAAAATTAGTAAGCACTTCATCTGTAACAC
>JAUNCV010000077.1:0-754 GCA_030526445.1 Bacteroidales bacterium
CACAGGTCATGTTTTGTGCACCCCTCAATGGTCTGCAGTCCGCTGCCCACCTTACTCTGATTCTTATAGTTTGTGAGCGCATACTTGGCTTCGGCCTGTATGCGTTCACTTATTTTATAGCTCATTGTAGCACTTACACGCATGCCTTCGCCATAGAGCATGGGCATCGAAAATCCATACAATATGTTGCGTTCGGTGAAATAGAGTCGGCAGTTATAGTCGTTTGCCTTAAACCATGCACCTTGCACCTCACCCTTGATGGGAGAGTTCTTCTGTTGCCACACAATGGCTTCACCCACGGCCCATCCCACTTCATTGGTCGAAGCTATTTGCGCATTATACAGTCGCATTCTGGCCTGGGTTCTGAGCACAAGTCCCTCATACACTTCGAGCGAGAACCTGCTGTCAACCGAGTGCAGGTAGCACCCATACACATCATCAGTTTTCTCGGTCAAAGTGTTGTTTTTCTGTTTGGCCTTCATTCTGTAGCGCAAACTCAGGTCGCTGGGCCATGCACCCAAAGTGCCATTCCACAAGGCTCGGGCCGAAAGTTCATAGCCCCAGCTTTTCTGGTAGCAGCCATATTGTGGCTGGGTAAAGTGCCAGCAGTCGGCCGTTCCCTGCAGTTGCCAGCCGTGGTTCAGTGAGCCATCAATCAGTAGTGTGGCACCCTGTTCGCCCTGCATACTGCTGCTTTCGGCCATGGCAGCACCCCACAGTTGCCTGTAGTTGTTGCTATAGTGTCGGTATAGTA
>JAUNCV010000077.1:764-7524 GCA_030526445.1 Bacteroidales bacterium
TTCAAGCCATGTATCATGGCCCATCCGCCCCGGTCGTCAATGGCCATTTCTCCTCGCAACTGAAATCCCCAGTACCGAAGCCTGTAGTCAACAGAGCCCTGTGCCAGTTCCTGTCCTCGGTAGTAGTGCTGGTTATATTGTCGCAAGGGTCTGCAGTAGTTGTGCTCGAAGCGGCTGTATAGCACATTGACACCCACTTCCCACCACTCGCCCATGGTTTGCGCGCGCGTTCCTATATTAATAAGCCAAGAGCTGTTTCGTTTACGCTCTTCACTGGTTGTTCGGTGGTAGCCATCGGTTGCCCACGAGGTGAGTGTGTCTCGCTCCACCACACCATCAATGGGCTGAAAGCTGACAAATGGCAGCAGTTCAAGGTGAGGGTGCAGTCTGAGTCGAAGGGCGGTTCCCAGCATGCGTCCGCTCTCTGAGGTCGAAGCATGGGGCGAAAGTCGGGGCGTTTGTCTCAGAAATTCGTTACCCATCACATTCTTGCCCAAAGTGAACTGCTGGTTTAGCACCAATCCACTGCCCAGTTGCAAGCGGTAGTGACCTGCAATGGCTTGTCGCACAATGCCGGTCCTTGACTGGTAGGCTGCAAAGAGTGAGAAGCTGTCGGCCCATGGCAGTCTCTTCTGCCAAGCCTCACCGGCATCTTTGTCAAGCACAAGACCCGTGTGCCACACATGCTGTTTCTGGTCTTTCAGGTGCATTTGGTAGCGCAAAGTGTGGTGCCATGGGTCGCCCAGATATGACTTGTTGGCGGCCTGGCTTTCGGGCGTTACGTGCCTGTATCCCTGTCTTTGGTTCAGGCATCGGTCCATTCTGTAAAAGAGGTCTTGGTGTGTTCTGTAGTAGTTGGTATCCTTCTGCTGAATTCTCAGTTCATCCATCATTTCAAGGAGGCGAGCATACTGTTGTTCGGTAAACTCATCGGCATCAATCTGCTGCAATATTTGCTCTTGCCAATTGTCATTTTGTTCTCCGATTTGAGGATAAACCGAAGAAAAACAGAAGAAAAATGCTAAAAAAATATAAAGATTAAGGTGATATCGCATAATTTTTCAGGTTTTTGCCGTATCTTTGCGGCCATGAAAAAATGGGTAATGATCATATTCCTTCTCCTATTCGGGGTGTCGAACTCTGGGCTGCTGGCTCAGAGGGTTCGCTATTACACAGAGGAGGGCATTGAGGTCATGCCAGTGCATATTGACCCAGTGACGGGCGATTCGTTGCCTGTTTATTGTCTGCCCATGCAGTATGTCTTCAACAAGAAGCGTTTCCGCAACAGCAAGACCTACGATAACTACTGGCGCATGGTCAATGATGTTCGCAAGACGCTCCCCATTGCCAAAGAGGCTCGCAAACTTCTGGTTGTTGCCTACGATACTTGCCAGAACATGTCAAGCCGTGAGCAACGCAAATATTTCAAGAATCTTGAGAAGCAGCTCTGGGTGCAATACAAACCACAGCTCAAGAAGCTCAATTACCGCCAGGGCAAACTTCTTGTCCGACTCATTGACCGTGAGTGCAACAAGCAGTCTTACCAGCTGATCAAAGATTTCCTGGGTGGCACTCGCGCTTTCTTCTGGCAAAGTTTTGGCCGACTTTTCGGTGTGAGCCTGAAGAGCGAGTGGGAACCCGACGGAAAAGATAAAGACCTAGAGGACATCTGCCTCCAGATCGAACATGGACTTATCTGAGAATGCCCCTTCAAACCTCCCTTTTGTCAGGGAGGTTATTTTTTTGGGGTCTTATCCTACAATTTTCAGTATATCGGCAATCTTTTCTACCTCGGCCACAAAGCTGTCAATGTAACGCTCGTGCTTGTCGGCCCAGATGTCATCGATGGTGATGAGAATACCGCTCTCTTCCACATCGCCAAACTCGTCATTGATGGCCGTGCCAAAGGTCTTCATGGTGGGCGAGAGGCACATGTAGGCATTCACCAGAGGCGGAATGTTGTAACCAAACTTTCGCACCTCGGCATTGAGCACTCGGTAGTTCTCCTTAAAGTCATTGCTCACAAACAGCTCCTCCATGCGCTTGATGTCGGTATTGGTCTCGAGTGGCTGGAAGGGGCGAACCAGGTTCTCATGGTCTGGGAAGTGCTTGTTGAGGAAGTAGAGAATCATGTTTCGGCCCTCCTTTGGGTACGAAGGATACATCGTGAACTTGCCGAAGAAATAACGGCAGTCGGGCAGGGCAACAGCCAGTGCGCCCAGTCCGTCCCACAGGTTATCGAGGGTGAAAAGACCACGGGCACCCGAACGTGACGACTGATGATCGACCACCACAAACGAGCGGCCCAGCTCAAGCATATTGGGAAGATAGTCGTCAATAAACTTCTGTGAGAAGTTGAACATGTGGCTGGTGGCCAGAATAGGCTGACCCTTTTCGTCAAGTCTTACATCTGGGCCGAAGAGGTAGCGGTAACCGCCCAATATCTGTTTCTCTTCCGGATGCCACACAATGAGCTGCCAGTAGGGCTTCTCCATGGTGTCATAGTGGTCAATGTCACAGGCCAGACCCGTTCCGCCACCCGCCTCACGGAAGGCTATTTCACGAAGTCGTCCCACCTCCTGCATCAGCATGGGGCAGTCTTTGGCACTAAACACATAGAGGTCGGTTCCACCCTTACGAGCATGTCGCAACAGGGTGGCCTTATTATCAAGCTCCTCCTGGAGCAGTTCTCTATCTATAGGTTCAATAATACTTTCTAATTCCATAGTTTTACTTACAGTTTGTAGCATTCCTCTCTCAGCCACTGGGCCCACTCTTGTGCCGAACGGCTCTTGTCGGTAAATGTCTGCCAGGGTATTGGCTTACCGATATGAATGCCATAGGTCTTGTTGCGCGAAGTCTTGACCATCTGCCAGGGCAGCAATACGAGGCCAATGTTAAACTTCATGCCAAACACACGTCTCAGCCACTCCACGGCATAGAAGGTGATGCTGTTACGGCCATAGAAGTGCATGGGCACAATGTCGCGCTTGCTCTCAATGGCCTGCTGTATAACCGATTTCTTCCATGCCACATCCTGTATCTTGCCATTCATGAATCGGCTGCAGAAGCCTGCCGGAAACGACATCAGCTGCATCTCAGGGTCATTGTAGGCAGCCTGCACGGCCTCCATGTCGGCACGTTTCTGCTTGCCCAGTGTGTTGACGGGCAAGAACACTGGGTGCAAGGTCTTGAGATACATCAGCAGGTCGTTGACAATGACCTTGAAGTGGCCTTTATATTTTTTGCCGAAGACATTGATATACGAAATGCCATCGAAAGCGCCCAATGGGTGGTTGCTCACAAAGATAAATCGCCCCTCGTCGGGAATATTCTCCATGCCTTCCACCTCATATTTCACATTGAGCATCTGGCACATTCCCTCGGCAAAGTCCTCACCCTGCAGGTGTTCCAGGGTGGCATATATGTGGTTCAGTTCCTTCTGGCAAATAAGCCATTCGCCCAGACGGTACACAAACTTAGGCACCTTCTTTGCCTTCTCGGGGGCTTTCTGCAGGGCCAGGGTCTCCAGGTTGTCAATGAGTGGTTTTCTCTCCATCAGGCTTCATATATTTTGCGGCCGTTCACCCAAGTGGCAGCCA
Source organism: Bacteroidales bacterium (assembly GCA_030526445.1). GTDB lineage: Bacteria > Bacteroidota > Bacteroidia > Bacteroidales > UBA3663 > Liminaster. The sequence continues at coordinate 4,367 of JAUNCV010000077.1, forward strand.
CACGGTGGTTGAAGGTCATGCCCTCAAATGGGCTCCATCCGCACTTGCTCTTGATAGTCTCTTTGTTCACAGTGGTGGTTCGTGTTGGGTCAATGAGCACCAGGTCGGCACGCTTGCCCACAGCAATCACGCCACGGTCATCATAGCCGAAGAGTTGTGCTGGGTGGGTACTCATCATCTCAACCATCTGGGGCAGGGTCATGTAGCCTTCATCAACCAGCTTGAGCATCGAAAGCAGGCTGAACTGAATGCTTGGCATGCCCGATGCAGCCTTGAGCGCACCTCCTTGCTTATCGCTCAGCAGGTGAGGGGCATGGTCAGTGCCTACCGAGAAGATTTTGCCCGTGCTCAATGCCTGTCTGAGGGCATCACGGTCTTGCACACGCTTGATGGCTGGGTTGCACTTGATGCGTGTGCCTAACTTCTTGTAGTCTTCCTGACTGAAGGTGAGGTGGGCCGGAGTCACTTCGGTAGTGATGTTCTCGCCCTTGCCGGCAGCATGCAGGCCAGCCACATAGTCGAGCTCCTCTTGGGTGGTGAGGTGGCACACGTGCAGGTGAGCACCCGTTTCAAGCGCCAGCTCTACGGCCAGCTTGGTGGTGCTCATGCATGCCTCAACGTCACGAATCTTTGGGTGGAACTCTACAGGCACGTCACCCTCGGGTGTGCCATAAAGAGCCAGATATTTCTCTCGGTTTTTGCGAATGATGTCTTCACTCTCTGAGTGTATGCCAATGACACGCTGGGTGCCCTGAAACAGTTGGCGAAGTTTCTCCTGATCGTTCATGAGCATGCCACCTGTACTGCTGCCCAAAAAGACCTTGAAGCCACAGATCTCGTCACGGTGGGGCGAGTCGGGCTGTCCATAGTCGGCCAGTGCCTGCTCAATGTTGTGGGCCGTGATGCCATACCACAGACCATAGTTCACCAGACACTTTTCTTTATACAAAGCGTGCTTCTGGGCCAAAGCTTCGGGAGTAGTGGTCACAGGGTTCACGTTGGGCATATCGAGCACTGTGGTCACACCACCTGCAGCAGCTGCAAGGCTCTCAGTGGCAATGTCGGCCTTCTGGGTGAGGCCTGGCTCACGAAAGTGCACATGTCCGTCAACACAACCTGGCAGCAACAGGCCGTTCGATGGGCCTTCACCTGCAGTCTCAATAATGTCGGCTATCATGCCGTCTTCGCCCACCACCAGGGTGCCACGTTTCAGCTGTCCGCCCACAAGGATGTCAACATTCTCTATTCTTTCCATGTTGCTATTTGTCTTTCGGGTTATGCGTTAATCTGAGGATACTTGCGGCTGAGCGAGTCGAGCTTCAGTCTGATCACACCAAACACGGCCTCACTGAATATGCCACCACTCATCTTGCTGGTGCCCAGCACACGGTTGGTGAAGATGATTGGCACCTCGGTCACCTTGGCACCCATCTGCACGGCCGTAAACTTCATCTCAATCTGGAAGGCATATCCCTTGAACTTCACCTTGTCGAGCTCCATGGCCGAAAGCAGCTTCTTGCTGTAGCACACAAAGCCGGCAGTGCTGTCGTGCACCTTCATGCCGGTCACAATGCGCACATATTTCGAGGCATAATACGACATCAGCACACGGCCCATAGGCCAGTTCACCACATTCACACCGGTCACATATCGGCTGCCAATGGCAAGGTCGGCACCCTCTTCGTGGCAGGCTTTGTGCAGTCTGAGCAGGTCGTCAGGATTGTGGCTGAAGTCGGCATCCATCTCAAACACATAGTCATAATCGTGCTCAAGGGCCCACTTGAAGCCACAGATGTAGGCAGTGCCAAGACCCAGTTTGCCCTGGCGCTCTACCAAGTGCAGCTGGCTGAATTCGGTCTGCAAACGCTTCACGATGGCTGCAGTTCCGTCGGGCGAACCATCGTCAATGATAAGTATGTCAAAAGGGTGGCTGAGTCCGAAGACATAGCGCACTATCGATTCGATATTTTCTTTTTCGTTGTAGGTGGGAATAATCACCAGGCAACGGTCAGTGTTATTTGTCATGCTCATTAAGTTTATTTATGCGCGCAAAGATAATAAAAATATGGTTGAAAGTTTCAAGTTCAGTGGTTTTTTTGAGTGTTTTGCGAAAAACGATACTCTTTTTGCTGAAATAAGAATATTTTTCACTATTTTTGTAGCATTAAAAAATAACACTTCTATGAAAAGACTCTTACTTTATATTCTGTTTGCCGCTTTCGCTTTCACTTCGGTTCAGGCCTACTCGTTGCAAGAGGCCAAGAACTGGGTCAACACTCAGCAGTATGCCAAAGCGGTCGAAGCCTATCGCGAACTCATGAAGTCGGGTGCCAATGCCCGCAATGCCGATGCCTGCAAGCTCTATGGTCAGGCGCTTTGCATGACGGGTGCCTATGCCGAGTCTGTGCCCTATCTGCTCACGGCCACCAAGGGCAACAAGTCGGGGGCATGGTGGTATTTAGGCATCAGCCGCCAGCATCTCTATGACTTCTCTGGTGCCATCGAGGCCCTTGAGAAATACAAGTCAACCTGCCGCAAAGATTCGCACTGGATTCCTCGCACTGACAGCATCATTGCCGAATGCGAGATCGGTCTGAAGGGCATCAACCATGTGCAAGACATTGTCATCATCGATAGCATGATTGTCGATCGCAAGTCGTTCTTCGAATACTATCGTCTGGGTGCCGAGTCGGGCAAGGTGCGCAATGGTTTCTTCGAGAATCAGGCGGCCGACTATCGCCTCTGGGCCGAAGTTGACAGCACCCAGGAGTATCACCTCTTCGAGCAGCACAAGTTCGGCAACGAGTGGGCCGACCCTCAGATCATTGAGTCGATCGATGCCGAAGGCTTTGCCCTCTGCTTCCCTTTCCTTCGTTCCGATAGCGAGACCCTCTTCTTTGCCAGCAACCGCACTCCGGGCTATGGTGGCTTCGATATCTACAAGACCCACTACAATGCCGAGGGCGAGAGCTACTTCACCCCCGAGCGCTTGGGCATGCCATTCAACTCGCCTTTCGATGACTATCTGCTTGCCATCGATGAGACCCACATGGTGGGCTGGTGGGCCACCAATCGCAATGTAACTGACAATGAGGTTTGTATCTACCTTTTTCAGTTCGAAGAGGAGCCCGAATATCTTCCGGGTCCTAACACAGACC
>JAUNCV010000077.1:7534-9581 GCA_030526445.1 Bacteroidales bacterium
GAGCCCGTGTTTCGGCCATCAGTGACACTTGGCGCGAAGACATTGACTATGCAGCCTATGCCCAGGAGGTGCTTTCGGCTCCCCAGCGCATTGTTGAGCAGGCCAAGGTGCGCATTCCGGTCTCTGAGAAGCTGGTTTACACTTCGCCCGATCAGTTTCAGGTGGCCGAGGCACGTCAGTCATACGAGCGTTATGTCTCTTATACCGACCATGCCAACCGCCTTCTTGAGCAAATCACCCTTTTGCGCGAAGAGTGGCATGCAGCCTCATCGGCCCGCAAGCCCGAGATAGGCAAGAGCATTGAGCAGGCCGAGGAGCAGTATCGTGCCCTCACTCAGCAGGCCATCGAGGCCCGCAAGCGCTACTGCCGCCTTGAGCAGGAATATCTTGGCAAATAACTCTGTAACTTATTGTATCATAAACTCATATCTTTTCTTGTACTATGATTCCTTCATCCGAACTCATCATCAATGCCGATGGCACTGTGTTCCACCTTCATCTGCTGCCCGAACAGCTGGCCGACAAAGTCATCATGTGTGGCGACCCGGGTCGTGTCGATATGATAGCCTCATTCTTCGACACCCGCGAGTGTGAGGTCACAAGCCGAGAGTTTCATACCATCACCGGCACCTATCAGGGCAAGCGCATCACGGCCCTCAGTCACGGCATCGGCCCAGACAATATTGACATTGTGGTCAATGAGCTCGATGCCCTGGCCAATATTGACTTCCAGACACGCGAGGTGAAGCCCCAGCATCGCACCCTCCAGATGGTGCGCATCGGCACCTGTGGCGGCCTGCAGCCCTATGTTCCCTGTGGAACATCGATCGTGAGCGAATACTCAATCGGTTTCGATGGTGTGCTCAACTGGTATGCCGGACGTGATTCGGTTTCCGACCTCGACTTTGAGCGTGAACTCACCTCCTATATCGGTTACCCACGCAAGGCAGCCGACCCCTATGTGGTCAAGGCCGACGAAGAGCTCACAGCCCGCTTGTGTGGCGGTTTCGGGCCCGATGGCAAGCCTCAGGACCCCAACATGGTGCGAGGTGTCACCATCTCGGCCGTAGGCTTCTATGGCCCACAGGGACGCGTTTTGCGCATGCCCACAGCAGCTCCTCTCATCAACCAGCGCATCGAGAGCTTTGAGTATCAGGGCCACCGAATCACCAACTATGAGATGGAGTCGGCCCCACTGGCCGGTTTCGCCCGCCTCCTGGGTCACAAGGCCGTAACCGTGTGCAGTGTGGTGGCCAACCGTGTGGCACACAACAGCAGCCCCAACTACAAAACCGCCATGCACGATCTGGTCAAGACCGTTCTCGACAGAATATGAAAAAATAAATCCTGCAGCCCAATGTGAGTTGCAGGATTTTTTTATGCTTTAGTTATTACTATCAAAGTAATACACAATCTTGCCAGGCGTTGTGCTTTTGCCCTGAATAGGCTTGAACTTAGCCTTCTTGGCCGCATTGATAGCCTCTTGTCTGATGTCACGGTCAGAGATTGTAGTGCCTTGGCCCACGGCAGGATCGCCCACCACATTGCCTTGTGCATCCACACTCACAAAGAGCACAATCTTACCGCTCACGTTCTTGTTGAAACGAGGTCTTGGCAAGCTGCCAACAATGCCACGTCCGCCCAGGTCATACTCGCCATAGCCAGGGCTGCCCGAAGCCGCACCCGTGGTGCTGTTGCCGTTGGCCTGACCCTGCAGGCCGCTTTCGCCACCCGTGTCGTTGTTGTTAAAGAGGCCGCCAATCTGGTTGCTGATGCGTTGTGACTCCTGTCGTTTACGCTCCTCCTCGGCCTTGCGCTTAGCCTCCTCCTCAGCCTTTCGTCGGGCCTCGGCCTCCTGCTGTTGGCGAATCTCCTCCTGGCGCAAACGTTCAGCTTCGGCCAGTTGTTTCCGCTGCTGTTCCTGCTGCTCCTTCAGCTTCTTCTGCTCCTCGGCCGCATAGGGTGCCTCGGCATTGTCTTGCGTCAGCACAGGCTCCTTGGCAGGGGTTGGCTTAGGGGCAGGAGCAGGGGTCGATGCAGGGGTTGG
>JAUNCV010000078.1 GCA_030526445.1 Bacteroidales bacterium
AAAAATGGCAAAGTCAGAGAAGAAGCGCCGCAAGGTATTTGGCTTCCACACTCCATTCAACAAGCCTACCAAGCTTCAGGTTGCTCAGGCTAACGCTATGGCTGAGTACCTCGCTAAGAAGGCTTAATCTGTTATCATTTGTTTGACAACAGAGAAAGGATAAAGTTAGACAATTAAAAGCGATCGGCAATGAGAACTTTTGTCTCCTGGTTCTTTTAATTCTCTAACTTTCTTCCTTATTATGACCTTTTATTTGTGCCCGAAAAAGACAAATTAATTCACTATTCTGACAACTTATTATATTTACTAATCTTAAAAATTCGAATGACCATGGATATCGAAATCGTACGTTCGCGTTTTGCAAAGCATTTCAATGGTGAGACTGGCAATGTATATGCTAGTCCAGGTCGTATTAACCTTATTGGCGAGCACACCGACTACAATGGTGGCTTCGTATTCCCAGGCGCTGTTCAGCAGGGCATGATGGCCGAGGTTAAGCCTAACGGCACCCGCACCATTCGAGCATATTCTATTGACTTGAAGGATTATGACGAGTTCTCGCTCGACGGCAACGGTCCACGCGCAAGCCACTTCCGCTATGTATTTGGCGTAGCTAAGGAAATGGAGAAGCTGGGTGTGCCTGTGCAGGGCTTCGACTGTGCATTTGTAGGTGATGTGCCTCTCGGCGCTGGTATGTCGTCATCGGCTGCACTTGAGAGCTGCTTTGCTTATGCAATCAACGACCTCTTTGGCGATAACAAGATCAGCAAGATGGACTTGGCTAAGGTTGGCCAGGCTACCGAGCACAACTATATTGGTGTAAACTGCGGTATTATGGACCAGTTTGCATCGGTTCACGGCAAGAAGGGCTGCCTCATGCGCCTCGACTGCCAGAGCGGCGAGTTCCAGTACTTCCCATGGGAGCCTAAGGGATATCGCCTCGTTCTTATCAACAGCTGCGTGAAGCACGAGCTCGTGGGTTCGCCTTACAACGATCGCCGCAAGAGCTGCGAGAATGTTGTGGCTGCCATCAACGCTAAGTATGGCATCAACGCTCAGACCCTGCGCGACTGCACTTGGGAGCAGATTGAGGGCGTGAAGCCAGAGTGCAACCCTGTTGACATTCAGCGCGCTACCTTCGTAATGGGCGAAAAGGATCGTGTGCTTGCTGTGTGCGATGCACTTGAGAAGGGCGACTATGAGACCGTGGGCCAGAAGATGTTCGAAACCCACCAGGGCTTGAGCAAGGACTATGAGGTAAGCTGCGAGGAGCTCGACTTCCTCAACGATGTTGCCTTTGACTGTGGCGTGACCGGTTCGCGTATCATGGGTGGCGGCTTCGGTGGCTGCACCATCAACCTGGTTCGCGAGGAGCTTTATGAACTCTTCACCACAACCGCTGTTGAGCGCTTCGAAGCTAAGTATGGCAAGAAGCCTATCGTAATTCCTGTTGTGATTGGCGACGGCGCTCGTCGTCTCGTATAATTAATGAGGTATTTTATTTATTTACAATACGACGGCACAGATTACCACGGATGGCAAAACCAGCCAGACGCGGTGTCTGTGCAGGAGGTAATAGAAAAGAAACTCTCGATGCTTATGCGTCGAGAGCTCTTCATTGTTGGGGCTGGGCGAACCGATGCCGGCGTACATGCCCGACTGATGGTGGCTCACTTTGAACTTGCCGACGACTTGGCGGTGCCAGCCAATCTGGCCAATGCCGATGGCAAGCTGGACTGCGAACAGCTCACCTTCAAACTCAATGGTGTGTTGCCACTCGATATTTCGATCATCAAAGTGGTGCCCGTGCGCGAGGATGCTCATGCCCGTTTCTCGCCTACCAGCCGACTGTATCGCTATTATGTGACCACCCGCAAGTCTCCGTTTGACCGAAACTATGCTTACCGAATTTTCTGGGAACCCGATGTAGAATTGATGAACGAGGCTGCAAAGAAGCTCTTCGACTACATTGATTTCACCTCTTTTTCGAAACTGCATACCGACGTTAAAACCAACAACTGCCGCATTATGGAGGCGCATTGGGACAAGCACGGCGACGAGATTGTGTTTACAATCAAGGCCGACCGCTTCTTGCGCAATATGGTGCGTGCCATTGTGGGAACACTCCTTCTTGTAGGCCGACACAAACTGACCGTTGAGCAATTCTGCCGCATCATTGAGGGCAAAGACCGCTGCATTGCAGGCGATTCGGCACCAGCAAGAGCTCTCTTCCTTGAGGAGGTAGAATATCCAGAAGAACTCTTTCTGTAAACATCGGCACGTTGCAGAAAGAGAAAAACACCGCTCCTGATTCCCAACATCACACTTACGACTATGAACAAAACCCTGACAACACTTGGCCTTGCCGCAATCACAAGCATGGCGTGGGCCGACAATCATATTTTCGACATCAACATCAGCAAGAAAGGCGCTCCTATTCAGCCCACCATGTATGGTATCTTCTTCGAGGATATCAATTATGGTGCCGATGGTGGTCTTTATGCCGAGATGATCAAAAACCGATCATTTGAATTTGGCAATCCGCTGATGGGCTGGGAAACAACCGGCAAGATTGAGGTGCGCAACGACGGTCCATTCGAGCGCAATCCTCACTATGTGCGCATGAACTATTCAGGACACCCAGTCATTCACACAGCACTGCAGAACGAGGGCTTCTTCGGCGTTTCGTTCGAAAAAGATAAGACCTATCGCTTCTCTGTATGGGCTCGCTGTCCGGAAGGCGGCAAAGCCATGCTCGAAGTGCAGCTTGTGAACGAAGCACTGGACCGCAACCAGCACCAGGTGGGCCGACACAAGATTGTGATTGAAGGCAGTGAATGGAAGAAATATGAGTGCGAACTGAAGCCCTGGATGACTGTTGAGGACGGCAAGCTGCGCATGTTCCTGCGTACGGCCGACAGCAAGAAGCCCAAGAGCGACATCACTGTAGATGTGGAGCACGTTTCGCTCTTCCCAACCGACACCTGGAAGGGACGCGAGAATGGCATGCGCAAAGACCTGGCACAGGCACTCTACGACTTGCACCCCGGCGTGTTCCGTTTCCCTGGCGGATGTATTGTTGAGGGCACCAACCTGGAGGATCGCTACCAGTGGAAGAACACTGTGGGACAGGTAGAGAATCGCCCAACCAACCTGAACCGCTGGCAGTATGAGTTCGACTATCGCTTCTACCCAGATTACCACCAGAGCTACGGCCTTGGTTTCTATGAATACTTCTTGCTGGCCGAAGACTTTGGCGCCGCTCCTCTCCCAGTGCTCAACTGCGGCATGACCTGCCAGTATGAGAACGACATTGAGGGCGAAGCCAAGTATCATGTGGCCGTTGAGGATCTTGACCCATACATTCAGGATGCCGTTGACCTCGTTGAGTTTGCCAATGGCGATGTAAACACCACCTGGGGCAAACTGCGCGCTGAAATGGGTCACCCAGAACCATTCGGACTGAAATATCTCGCCATCGGCAATGAGCAGTGGGATTATCAGGACAATCCGGCCTACACCAAGCGCTTGGCTCGATTTATGGAGGTGCTTCGCAAAAAGTGCCCAGAGATCAAGATTATCGGCACCACTGGTCCAAACTCTGAGGGCTGGGACTTTGACCTACTGCAGCCACGCATGAAGCAGATGGGCGTTGACCTGTATGACGAGCACTTCTACCGCAACGAAGACTGGTTCCTGGGCAAAGCCAAAGACAAAGACGGCAACCCAATCAAGGGATGCGGTGCTACTCGCTATGACAACTACGACCGCAAGGGACCCAAGATCTTTGCCGGTGAATATGCCTGCCACGGAAGCGGCAAATATGAGAGTGGAAAAGAGAAGAAGTGCAACCACTTTGAGACCTCGCTCTACGAAGCAGCCTTCATGACCGGCATGGAAAGAAATGCCGACATTGTGCACATGGCAACCTATGCTCCTCTCTTCGCCCACATCAAGGGCTGGCAGTGGAGACCAGACCTCATCTGGTTCGACAATATGCGCTCTATGAAGTCTTGCTCATACTATGTGCAGCAGCTCTATGGCCACTATAAGGGCGACAACGTGCTTTCGCTCATGATGAACAAGAAGCCTGTGGCTGGCACCGAAGGCCAGAACGGCCTGCACGCCACCGCTTGCTATGACAACCAGCGCAATGCAGTGATTGTCAAGGTAGTGAACACAAGCAACGAGGCACAGGAGGTGACATTCAACTTCCAGGGCAAGGGCAAAGATCTGAAGCAGGGATTCAAAGAGGCCGAAGTCATTGCACTTCAGTCGGCCGATATGGATGCCGAGAATACGCTCGACAAGCCAGACACCATCAAGCCTGTTACTTCGGCCATCAGCGCTGACACACGCAAGGTCACTGTCGAGGCAAAGAGCTTCAAGATCTTCGTCTTCAAGAAGTAAACCGCGCATTCGCTCAAAAATACAAATAGCATAACAACATTAACACTAACGACAATGAAGAAACTTCTCTCAATTGCTGCACTCGCATCTGCAGCCATGAGTATGAACGCTCAGGACGTGCAGCTTACCCTGCATCCTGATCAGGCTCAAAACGTGATTCCAAAAGAGATCTACGGCCAGTTTGCCGAGCATCTGGGTCGATGCATCTATGGCGGCATCTGGGTTGGTAAAGATAGCAATATTCCTAACATCGAAGGTTATCGTAAGGATGTGTTCGAAGCACTCAAGGCGCTTGAGGTTCCAGTAATGCGCTGGCCTGGTGGCTGCTTTGCCGACGAGTATCACTGGATGGACGGTATCGGCCCACAGGAGAATCGCCCACGCATGGTAAACACCAACTGGGGCGGCACTGTTGAGGATAACTCATTCGGCACACACGAGTTCCTGAACCTTTGCGAAATGCTGGGCTGCGAGCCATACATTTCGGGCAATGTGGGTTCGGGCACTGTTGAAGAAATGGCCAAGTGGGTAGAATATATGAACTCAGACACCAACTCGACCATGGCAGAACTGCGTCGCAAGAATGGCCGCGAGAAGCCTTGGAACGTGAAGTATTTTGGCGTGGGCAACGAGTCTTGGGGCTGCGGTGGCAACATGAAGATTGAGTACTACACCAACCTCTATCGCCGCTACAACACTTATGCTCGCAACTATGGCGAGAACCGCTTGTTCCGCATCGCTTCGGGCGCTAATGGTGGCGACACTCACTGGATGGATGTGGCTATGCGCGAGTGCCGCTACAATATGGATGGCATCTCAGTGCACTTCTATGCTGTGCGCGACTGGGGCACTGAAGATGATCCTATCACCGGCATCCCTATGGGCAAGAAGGGCTCAGCGCTCATCTACAGCAACCAGGAGTATTATGAAATCGTGTCAAAGTCGCTCGAACTTGAGCAGATTATCCGCGCTCATGCCGAGGTAATGGACAAGTATGACCCAGAGAAGAAGGTAGCAATTATGTTCGACGAATGGGGAACTTGGTACAATGTTGAACCAGGCACCAACCCAGGCTGGCTCTATCAGCAGAACACCATGCGCGATGCTGTGATTGCAGCCTCTTCGCTCGATATCTTCCACAAATACACTGACCGTGTCAAGATGGCCAACATTGCGCAGGTTGTCAATGTGCTTCAGTCAATGATTCTCACCAACGAGAAGAATCCTTCTGACCCATGCATCATGACTCCAACCTACTACATCTTCAAGATGTATAACAAGCACAAGGAGGGCAAGTTCGTGCCAGCCGATCTCTCGTGCGAGAAGATTCAGGTCAACGATCAGGAGCAGGTGCCTGTAGTTTCAAGCTCATCTTCGATCAAGGACGGCGTTATCACCGTGAGCCTCACCAACATGGATGTGGCTAAGACCCACACCATTGCTGTCAACATTGATGGCGTGAAGAAGGCAACTGTGCTTTCGGGCGAAATTCTCACTTCAAAGGATGTGCACGCTTACAATGACTTCGGCAAGAAAGATCTCCTTGCTACCGAAGCATTCAAGGGCTACAAGCTCAACAAGCAGGGCCAGCTCCTCGTGACTGTGCCTGCTCACAGCGTTGTTACTCTGCAGGTGAAGTAATGACATAACAAAAGGGGTGCTGAAAAACAGCATCCCTTTATTATTATTCGAAAAAACAATTCCGACCTCATTGCTGGGGCCGGAATTTTATTTTGTCTTGTTGGTCGAAATTACCAGTCTTCTTCAACATCATCAACGAGGTCGCTCTCGGCCACGCCATCGATAATGAGATCTTCGCCCCAAGGATCCTCCTCGCTGAAGTCGTCCTCAAGACCCTTCGAGACATCGAGATTGCGATGGGTGAAGGTCTGAATGCGGTTCGACTCATCGTTGAGCATTGTCCAGAGCATATCCTTCAACTGCTCAAGGCCCATGCCAGCCACAGCCGAAATGAATACGGTTGGCACGCCATCGGGCAACTCGGCACGCATCTGCTCAATGAGTTCATCGTCAAGCATATCGCACTTGGTAATAGCCAAAAGTCGCTGCTTATCGAGCATTTCTGGGTTATAGGTGCCCAGCTCGTTGAGAAGAATGTCATACTCCTTCTTGATATCGGCCGTATCGGCAGGAATCATAAAGAGCAGAGTTGAGTTTCGCTCAATGTGGCGGAGGAAACGCAGACCAAGACCTTTGCCTTCTGAAGCGCCTTCGATGATACCTGGAATATCGGCAATAACAAACGAACGGTTATCGCGATAAGGCACCAGACCAAGGTTTGGCTCCATGGTGGTAAATGGGTAATCGGCAATCTTTGGCTTAGCCGCACTCACGCTGCTGAGCAGGGTCGATTTGCCAGCATTTGGGAAACCGACGAGGCCCACATCGGCCAACATCTTGAGCTCGAGCACAATGCGGCGCTCCTGGCAAGGTTCGCCCGGCTGTGCATAGCGTGGAGCCTGGTTGGTAGCAGTGCGGAAGTGCCAGTTACCCAGACCACCGCGGCCTCCCTTGAGCAGCACAATGCGCTGATCGTCTTCGGTCACCTCGCAGAGATATTCTCCGGTGTCGGCATCATAGACCACAGTACCCATTGGCACTTCGATCACTGCATCCTCGCCATCTTTGCCAAACATCTTGTTGGCACCACCGGCCTGACCGTCGGTAGCGAAGATGTGACGCTGATAGCGCAAGTGAAGCAAAGTCCAGAAGTTGCGGTTGCCATGCAGGATGACTGAACCACCTTTGCCGCCATCGCCGCCATCTGGTCCACCCTTAGGGATATATTTAGCGCGGTGCAGATGCGAGCATCCCTTGCCGCCCTTGCCCGAACGGGCATAGATAGTTACATAGTCACAGAAATTTGATTCAGCCATTCTGTATAAGGTTTTTAAAAAGAATATCAAGAATCTGAGAATTATTGAAAATCCCTAATTCTCAAATTCTTGACAAATAGTTGATTTTCTAACTTTTTATTTTACAGCGTCAATAGCCTTCTTGATGTCAGCAAAGATGCCATCGATGGTGCCCATGCCCTCAATGCGAGCATACTTGCCCTCCTTGATATAGAAATCCTTGAGTGGAAGGGTCTGGCTGTAGTAAGTGTCGAGGCGCTTCTTAGCAGTCTCCTCATTGTCGTCTGCACGACCTGAAGTCTGACCACGGAGAATGATGCGCTTTACGAGCTCTGCATCCTCAACCTCAAGACCGATAACGGTGCTAACCTGCTGACCACGTGCAGCGAGCATCTCGTTGAGAGCCTCTGCCTGTGCGATGGTGCGTGGGAAACCGTCGAAAATAACGCCCTTGATGTCCTTACCCTTTGCGTCGAGGGTCGAAGCAAGCATATCGATGATCAATGAATCTGGAACGAGCTTGCCGTCGTTGATATACTTAGCAGCGGTCTGGCCGAGCTCAGTGTTGTTCTTGATCTCACCACGAAGCACGTCGCCAGTCGAGATGTGCTCTACGCCATATTCTGCAATGATCTTGTCGCTCTGGGTGCCCTTACCTGAACCTGGTGCACCGAAAATTACGATGTTCAACATATCAAAATAAAATAACTATTATAATTAAAAAATGATAGACACTATAACATATAGCGCGCAAATTTACTAAATTATGCCGACAATGCTATCATTTCGGGCACAATATGTAGCAGTTTACTTGCAAAGCGTGCCTATTTTGCCCATTTTGATTATTGAACAAGCTATTTTCTTTGTATTCTTTGCCAAAGAACAAACCGGTCAGTCTTTCTCAATCAGCACAGTGGCATAGGCAGCAATGCCTTCCTGTCGGCCCGTGAAACCCAGTTTTTCGGTGGTTGTTGCCTTAATGCTGATGTCATCAACATCGCAACCCATCACCTCGGCCAGACATTGCTTCATTGCCTCAATGTGCGGGTTGAGTTTAGGGCGCTCGGCAGCCACAGTGATATCGGCATTGCCCAGGCGATAGCCCTTGGTGGCAATGATATCGATGGTCTTTTTGAGCAGAATCTTGCTGTCGATATCCTCAAACTCATTACCTTTGACGGGCGGAAAATGATAGCCAATGTCGCGCATATTGGCAGCGCCCAGCAGCGCATCGCACAAAGCATGAATAAGCACATCGGCATCGCTGTGTCCCAGCAAGCCCATTGTGTGCTCTATCTTAATACCGCCCAGCCAAAGGTCTCGACCTTCGACCAAGCAGTGCACATCATATCCAAATCCTACACGAATTTTCATATTCAACCTATGTTTTTTTGTTACGTTACGTTACGCGTTACGCATTTTTGGCAATGCATAGCCGCATGTTTGCTATTTTGTCACGTTGCAAAGATATATATAAATATGTGTATGACCAAAAAAAGTGTGCCAAAATGACATAAATGGGCCATTTTTTTGTCATATTTCAGTTTTGGCACGCCTTTTGCTACCAATAGAGCGTCGGACAAAAAGACCGATACAAAACTTCGATTATTAACAATAAAAAATATAGAATTATGGGAAAGATTATTGGTATTGACCTTGGCACCACCAACTCGTGTGTAGCCGTTATGGAGGGTAACACCCCAACCGTTATTGCAAACTCTGAGGGCCGCAACACTACTCCTTCAATCGTAGGTTTCGCCGATGGTGGCGAGCGCACTGTAGGTGAATTGGCAAAGCGTAAGCAGGTAATGAACCCAACCAAGACCGTTTACTCTATCAAGCGCTTCATGGGTTGCGATATGGCTCAGGCTAACGCAGAGCTCAGCCGCATTCCTTACAAGGTAGTTGGTGTTAACAACCAGCCACGCGTTGAGATCGACGGCAAGCAGTACACTCCACAGGAGATCTCTGCTATGGTGCTCCAGAAGATGAAGAAGACTGCAGAGGATTACCTCGGCCAGACCGTTGACGAGGCAGTTATCACCGTTCCTGCATACTTCAACGACGCTCAGCGTCAGGCTACCAAGGAGGCTGGTGAGATTGCTGGCTTGAAGGTTCGCCGTATCGTGAACGAGCCAACCGCAGCAGCTCTTGCTTATGGCCTTGGCAACCTCGAGAAGGATGAGAAGATCGCAGTATTCGACCTTGGTGGCGGTACTTTCGATATCTCTATTCTCGATCTCTCTGATGGCGTATTCGAGG
>JAUNCV010000079.1 GCA_030526445.1 Bacteroidales bacterium
CTTGCAGGCGGTCTCGATAACCTTATAGATTCGCTGCTTGGTAGTAGCCGAAGCAAAGATGATTGGGAAATCGACAAATGGAGCGAAGCGGCTGCGGATAGCATCCTCGAAACACTTGATAGACTCCTTGCTCTTGTCGGCAACAAGGTCCCACTTGTTAACACACACCACAAGACCCTTGCGGTTGCGGTCAATGAGCTGGAAGATGTTCATATCCTGAGCCTCAATGCCTCGGGTGGCATCGATCATAAGGATGCAGACATCAGAGTTCTCGATAGCGCGAATAGAGCGCAAAACTGAGTAATACTCAATATCTTCGTTCACCTTGTTCTTCTTACGGATACCAGCGGTATCAACAAGATAGAAGGCAAAGCCGAACTTGTCATATTTGGTGTAGATTGAGTCGCGAGTGGTGCCGGCAATATCGGTCACAATGTGACGCTCCTCACCCATAAATGCGTTGAGAATAGAGCTCTTACCTGCATTTGGACGGCCTACGATGGCGAACTTTGGAAGATCCTCAAGATCGTCAGAGTCATCCTTCTTGAAGCGGTTTACAATCTCATCGAGCATATCGCCAGTGCCTGAACCGTTGGCCGAAGAGATGATGTAAGGATCGCCCAGACCGAGGCTATAGAACTCGGCAGCATAAGCGTGCTGGTCATAATTGTCGGCCTTGTTAGCCACAATCATCACCTCCTTTTTGCTCTTACGCAAGATGCGAGCCACCTGATCGTCAAGGTCGGTCACACCATTCATGATGTCAACTACGAAAAGGATTACATCAGCCTCCTCGATGGCAATCTCCACCTGCTTGTTGATTTCATCCTCAAAAATATCCTCACTGTTTACAACCCAGCCTCCGGTATCAACAAGGCTGAATTCACGTCCACCCCAGATAACGTGACCATACTGGCGGTCGCGGGTGGTACCTGCTGTTTCACTAACAATCGCTGTGCGAGTTTCGGTCAAGCGATTGAAAAGGGTCGACTTACCTACGTTTGGGCGACCCACAATGGCTACTAAATTACCCATAAATAAAAATACAATTAAAAATTAATAATTAACCTCTGCAGCCTTGATTCTCTCCCTGTGGTTTCCGGCCTATTGGTCATCACGACCCGTTCGGTCAGCCTCAAGGATGATGGGTAAGGTATCCGCAGATGTTTTTTTAGATATCGTTATAGCCGAAGCTATTCAAGTCGCGCATATTATTGCGCCAGTCTTTTTCTACTTTGACGAATGTTGAGAGCATTACCTGCTTGCCGAAGAATGCCTCAATATCCTTACGCGCCAAGGAGCCAAGCTTGCGAAGCATTGCGCCCTTTTTGCCAATGATGATGCCCTTCTGGCTATCGCGCTCGCAATAGATGACGGCATCGATGTTGATGAGTTTTTCGCCCTCCTTAAACTGCTCTACACGCACTTCGCAGGCATAGGGAATCTCCTTATCATAGAGCTGAAGAATCTTCTCGCGAATGATTTCGGTAACAAAGAAGCGAGCTGGTTTGTCGGTGAGCTGATCTTTGTCGAAGTAAGGTGGACACTCGGGCAGCAACTCCTTGATGCGACTCAGGAGCATATCGGTGCCAAAGCTGTGAAGAGCTGAGATAGGGATAATCTCGGCCTGAGGCAGACGAGTGTGCCACTCATCAACCTTCTTGACAAGCTCTTCCTGACTCACAAGGTCCATCTTATTGAGCACCACAATGATTTTGGTCATTGAGTTCGACTCGCTCATTTTCTGCACTTTAGAGAGGAACTCTTCGTTCTTCTCTGGACTTTCGACCGTATCGGTGAGATAAAGCAGGATATCGGCATCCTGAAGGGCACTGGTCGAGAAGGCCAGCATACTCTCGTGCAGTTTGCTCACAGGCTTCAAGACACCTGGAGTATCGCTGAACACAATCTGCATATCATCGGTATTGACAATACCCATGATGCGATGACGGGTGGTTTGCGCCTTAGCCGTGATAATGCTAAGGCGCTCGCCAACCAATATATTCATGAGAGTCGATTTTCCGACATTCGGATTACCGACAATGTTTACAAAACCTGCTTTGTGCATCAAATATCGATTCTAATTTATTGATTAGATCTTGCAGTCGCCCCAAGTGAGGTACATAGCGCCCCAGGTGAAGCCTGAACCGAAGGCAGCCAAGAGCAAGCGGTCGCCCTTCTTGAGCTGACCCTTGAGAGCAGCCTCATGGAGTGCAATAGGAATAGAGGCAGAAGAGGTGTTACCTACGTGATCGATGTTGCAGATCACCTTCTCCTCAGGTGCGCCACAGTGCTCACGAACGGCATCGATGATACGCTTGTTAGCCTGATGGGTGCATACCCAATCAATATCGTTGAGAGTAAGGTTGCCCTCCTCCATCACCTCGCTCACAGCATTGGTCATGAAAGTTACGGCATTCTTAAACACATACTTACCATCCTGGAAGATGTACTGCTTGCCCTCGTCAACAGCCTCATGGGTAGGAATGCAACGTGAACCACCACAGTAACGGATAAGACGATCGTGACCTGCACCATCGGCATGAATCTTAGCGATCTCTACACCATACTCCTCGCTTGGCTCAACAAGAGCAGCAGCACCACCATCGCCAAAGAGTGCGCAGGTAGTACGATCCTGATAGTTAACGAAAGAGGTGAGGTTCTCGGCCGAACAAACGATGATCTTCTTGTAGATACCGCTCTTGATGAAGGCCTGTGCCTGCTGGAGGCAGTAGAGGAAACCGGTACAAGCCGAAAGGATATCGTAGCACATAGCGTTACGGATATCACAAGCATCGGCAATGATACATGCGGTTGAAGGGTAAGTATAATCTGGGTTTGAGGTTGCGCAGATGAGGCACTCAACCTCCTCAGGCTTTACACCGGTCTTTTCGAGCACGTCCTTGACTGCAGGAATAGCCAACTGGCTTGAACCCATAGGTTCGTCGCGCAATACATGACGGCTCTTGATGCCAGTACGGGTAGTAATCCACTCGTCGCTGGTTTCAACCATGGTAGCAATCTCATCATTGGTGAGCTCATACTTTGGAAGGTAATGGCTCAGACCGGTAATAGCAGCTTTAATCATATTGATTTGTATATTGAAAGTAGAAGCCGGAATTGACCTCTATAAGGTGTTTAAAAAGCAATAAGTGAGTTGCTGCGGTCGGGCGGAAACCCTAGCCACAACCAACTCACTTGTTGAGTAGTTTTCTTTAACTGACTGCAAAATTAGATTGCAGCCTCCTTCTCGATAGCCAGCTTGCCACGATAGTAACCACACTCAGGGCAAACGGTGTGAGAAAGATGCCAACCGCCACAATTTGGGCAAACTACGATTGCAGGAACTACAGCCTTATCATGTGTACGACGCTTAGCGGTACGGGTGTTAGACTGTCTTCTTTTAGGATGTGCCATTTTTAGAAGATTTTTTTATTATTAATTCTTTATTCTCTATTTAAAAGGTACGCGAGCCTTAGAAATCTTCGTCCTCCTCATCCTCTTCGAAGTTCTCTTCGAAAGAATCTGACGAAACCATCAGCTCCTCTAACTTGGCGCTCATGCCCTTGTTGCACTGACCGAAAGGATGTGCATGACGAATAGGGATGGCCAATTCGCAAAATTCGTAGAGGAACCAGCTCACGTTGATAATGCCTTGCTCTTCGGGAATCTCGATTGTATCATCGCCATCGTCCTTAAACTCTTTACCGAGGCGGACAACAAGATGACCTGTGGTTTTGATGGGTTGATCCATCTCTTCAAGGCAGCGGTCGCAATTCACGACCAATGTGCCTTCGAGCTCGAAGTCAAGTTCGCTCTCGCGATTTGTTTTATTGACAGTGACCTTGACATTCACATCGCCTTTCTGAATCTCAACATCCTCCAGAAGCTGGAAGAAATTGTTATCCAGATGATACTCATACACCTTCTGGCCAACGGCCATAGTCTTGAGTTGGATGTTATATTCGTCAAATTTTGCCATAACAAGTCAACGAGTTTGCTCCGTACTTAGCGCACGGGTGCATTAATCGGGCGCAAAGATACAGAAAAATCTTCTATCACCCATCATTAATATGCAATAAATTGCAAAAAATATTTAAAAACAAGCTGTTTTTGCATGTTTAGAAGTCAAAAACACGAGTTATCAACACTTTTTCTTCACAGTTCTACTCTGAAAACTGTACCTTTGCCGAGTTCTGAGCGCTTGACGAAGATGTGACCTCGATGATAATCGTTCACAATGCGCTTGACAAGTGCCAGACCCAATCCCCAGCCTCGGGTTTTGGTTGTATAACCTGCTTGAAAAACTGTCTTAAATTTATGGCTCGGAATGCCTTTTCCATTGTCTTCAATCTCAAGGACCGGATGGGCCGAAAAGCCTTTTCTGGTGGCATCTTCAAAGAGACGTATCCTAATGAAACTTTCGGGTTTGTCAGAGGCATCAACTGCATTTTTACAAAGATTCTCAATCACCCACGAAAGCAATGGTGCGCACACAGAGGCAGTAAGCGGTTCATCGGGCATCTGCAGTTCAAAATGAATGTGTTGGCTCACACGTTTCTGCATATACTCGACCACTTGCTGCACGATGGGACGCAAATCCTCTGTTTTAAGAACTGGTTCGGAACCAATTTTTGAAAAACGATCGGCTACAACACGAAGTCGGTTGATATCTTTATCAATCTCGTATGTAATATCCTTTAATTCAGGTTGTTCTAATGAACGAAGGTATTCTATCCACCCCATCAGACTCTGAATGGGTGTTCCCAACTGATGTGCTGTCTCTTTGCTAAGGCCTACCCAAACACGATTTTGTTCGGCAGTTCGCATACTTCGAAACATGAAGTAAAGCAAACAAAGAAGCACAATAACCACAAGCACCTGCACATAGGGATAATAATAGAGTCGTTGCAGCAGAATGCTATCTTCATAATAGAGTAACTGCTTGGTACTGGGAGTAATATCTATTACAAAGAGATTTCCTTTGGCCTCTAATCTGGGTATCAAGTGCTCAAGATATTGCAACGTATCGGCCTGTTGCTGAGCTCCACTCAGTTGCATATACAAAGGTAACTCTATGTTTCTGAAACCCAACACAGTATGGTCCATTTCGGTATAAAATACCGGAATGGTTGTATTGCTGCCTATCACCTGCCACTCGAACGAAAGGTCTTCATCATTGCCCGAAGCAAAGATTTTCTGATAGGCATCGGCCCATAATTGCATTTTTGCATTCTCTTCCTGCTCGAGGCTTCGCACCAAACCATTCGAGAAATATAAAAACATCCCGACGGTCAGAATAGAAACTGACAAAAACAGCCAATAGAATATATTCTTTGAACGTTGATTGATCATAAATAACCTATAATTAGAACAGCCTTTGGGGCTAATTTCTTTAAACCTATTTATATATATAACGAACAAATGTGTTTTTTATTGCTTTCGGAACAAAGAAAGCGCCCAGGTAAATCACCTGAGCGCCAAAGGTATAAAAATAGTTTATCAGATATTATATATTATGTTATTTATTTTCCGGTGCAATACAAGCCAACCATGGTGCCGCAGAAACCGCCAGTGTCGCGGGTTGAGTATTTGTGTGCTGCAACGCCCTCGCCGAGGGTTGTCCACTGAGCAGCACCTTCGGCACGGAAGGCAAAGTTAAAGGTCTTACCATCAGAGGTAACCTGCATCTCGAGCTTGGTGTCGGCACAAGGCACAGAGGCAAGTACCTTAACATCTTTCAAAAGCTCTTCGCGCGAAAGATCGTGTGGACCAGGATACTCTGGCTGCTTCTTGGCATAAACCTCCTGAAGCTGAACCACTGGCTTACCCTCTTCGGTAGTGAGCGCCATAAAGAGGAAGTGATCCTGATCTTTATAAAGAACCATACCTGCAGCATCTTCGGCCTCAACTGGCTGATAACGCATGTGAGTAGAAGCTGCAAAGTTGTGGTGATGCAGACGATGGAGAATCATGGAAGGAGCACCCTTTTCGCGAGCAGTAACCTCGTTCTCCTTGAGCGACAACCAACCTGGGTACTGAGTAAATGAGTACTGACCCTCAATCTTGGTGCGAAGAGTTACCCACTCCATACCAAGTTCGGCATTGTCAAAGTTATCCTCACGACTGAAGTTGCCGAAGGTCACATTGTCACCACGCTTAGCAGGACCATTCTCAACTACCTGATCGATAACCTTGTCCTGACCAGTCATGACTGGCCAACCCTCTTCGTCCCAGGTAAGTGGAAGAAGGAATACCTCACGACCCAAGTTCTCATACTCCTCCTCTACTGGACGGCAAGCCAAGAATACTGCCCACCAATCGCCCTCTGGAGTCTTAACAAGATCAGCATGACCTGCACAGGTCACAGGATCTGGACGATTAGGATCGAGTGTACGCTGAGTGAGGAATGGGTTGCGCTTGCAAGGTTCGTATGGACCCCAAACCGACTTTGAGCGATACATTACCTCACTGTGCCAAGTGCTGGTGCCGCCTTCGGCTGTCATGAGATAGTAGTAACCATTGATCTTATAAATATGAGGAGCCTCACACCAAACTGGTTTCTCAGCAGGATTCCAGCCCTTGTTGATGATAATCTTGCGCTCGCCTACACACTGGTCGGTAGCCAAATCGAGCTCCTGAATGCGTACTGTACGGTGACCTGGGTACTCAGGCTTGTTATCTGGAGCATCATCATTGTTGATGATATATGCCTTGCCATCATCGTCAATGAAGATAGAAGGATCAATGCCCTGGATTGATGGCAAATAAATAGGATCAGACCAAGAACCTGCAGGATCCTGTGTCTTGACATAGAAGTTGCCAGTACCTGCATTTACATTGGTTGTAATCATATAGTAGGTTTCGGTAGCAGGATTGTAAGCCAATGCTGGGGCAAAAATACCACGGCTCACATCGTGACCTTCACAATTTGCCACCTGATTCTCACGATCGAGAATATGACCCACCTGCTTCCAGTTCACAAGGTCTTTACTGTGAAAGAGAGGTACACCTGGCAAGTAAGTAAAGGTTGAAGTTGCGAGATAATAGTCGCCCTTGCCATTAGTAACGATGGTTGGATCTGGATAGAATCCTGGAAGAATAGGGTTATAGTAAGAAGTCTCGTTAGGAAGCGGATTGCGCTTATAGAAGTCGTCATCGCCTATATAAGAGAAGTTATCGAACAAAGCTTCGCCTTGTGGTGCTGCTGGAATAGGATCCTTTGGTGCACAACCCACAGCTGCGAGAGCCATTACTGAAAGAAGTAAGTTTTGTGCTTTCATATTTATGTTATTACGTTAATTTCCGGCGCAAAGGTAACTACTTTTATATAATACAGCAAACTTTTATATAACAAGTAATGGGCAGTATGTTTCACTATACAAAAATTCCTGTAACATTTTAGTTTGTCAATGTTACAGGAATAAACTATTATACTATAAATAAAATACTTATACCGTATTCTGAATATGCAGGAATCTACTTATCATACCACCCAAACTTCGGTCCATATTATCAATATATGCATCGAGCAAAAGCGAATGAGGACCAATGGGCGAAATGTCATAATCGGCAATGGCTGCTGGTATGAGGCAACTCTCTCCTTCGTTCAACACAATGCCTTGATGCGAACTTCGTATCTTAATATGACAACTGCCCTTGATGCACATGGTAATGATAAACGAGTCATACTTCAGCAGGTTGCGATGAAACGAGCGGTCAATATCCACTACCCTCACACAGAAAAACTCTGAGTCGATGCAATGATTGGCACGGGTTTCGCTCACCACATATTGGGTCTTATACTCATCAAAGACACGATAGTCGATGGCCTTTGCTGCCAATTCGGTATGCAGTTCTCGAGGCTTTCCATCCATTCCTGGACGATTGTAGTCGAAGATGCGATAAGTCACATCGCTCGATTGCTGTACTTCGGCCAGCAAAATTCCACCACCTATAGCATGAACACGTCCGGCAGGCAAATAAAAGACATCGCCTGTATGAACCTCATGTTTAGCCAGCACATCGAGCAACGAAAAGTCGCCATGTTTTGATGCTTCAATGAGTTGTTCGAACTCAGTTTTTGACACCTTTTTCTTAAAACCTGCATAAAGATAAGACCCAGGTTTGGCATCGATGATATACCACATCTCGGTCTTACCCATCTTGCCATGTTCGCGTTGAGCCATAGCATCGTCAGGATGAACCTGAATACTGAGGTCGCTCTTCGAGTCAATGAACTTGACAAGCAATGGCAATTTGTTGCCATACTTCTCTGCCACCTTTCTACCCAAGATTTCATTAGGCATACGGGACACGAGATCAATCAAAGACTCACCTTCGAAAAGCCCATTAGCCACAACACTTGGAGAGGATGGAACAGCACTCACTTCCCAACTTTCGCCCACATTGTCTTGCTCGCCCAATTTTTTCCAAGGAGCAAGTCTGTTTCCACCCCACACAACTGTGTGCAGATTGGGACGAAATATGAGAGGATAGAGTTTGCTTATCATGCAAGTTTATTTGTTCTTTACAATCTTAAAGACCTTGTCTGAAGGACGAATCTTGGTTGCTACCGGAATAGTGAAACGCTCACCCTTGTGCACTGTATCAACGGTCTTGTAATCGACCTGAATTTCGTCGAGCGTAATTTCAATGACACCTGTAGTTGGGCCAATGATGAGCAATTCGTCACCCTTATGCAATTCCATTGCCTCACACTGGAAGTCGCCAATGCCAATGCGGCTGTACCAGCCAATGGTCTTGGCAGCATACTCCTTATGTTCTGTTGCCACCGAACCATAGTTATGGCTCCATTCGCCCAAACGCTGACCCAGATAATAACCATTCCAGAAACCACGGTTGAAAACCTTGCTAAGTCGGGTATCCCAACCTGCCACAAGCTCTTCCCAGTTATCTGGCACAGTGGTTGTTACAATGTTATCAGCACCTTGTTGATAAGTGAGGGCATTGATAGCCTCCTTATAGCAGCCCACCACTGTCTTGACATATTCTGGACCACGGGCACGACCTTCAATCTTGAATACCTCTACACCTGCATCAATCATCTTATTGATGAAGTGTATGGTCTTAAGATCCTTGGGCGACATGAGATATTTGTTATCGACCGTAATCTGAATATCATGATCCTGATCATCGAGCAGATAGGCATCATAAGCATGACGGCACACCTGAGCACATGCACCACGGTTGGCACTACGGTTATACTCGTGCAAGCTCATATAACACTTGCCCGAAACAGCCATACAGAGAGCTCCATGGCAGAACATCTCGATGCGAATCAATTCACCTCCAGGACCCTTGATCTGTTCTCGAACAATCTGCTCATGAATCGCACGCACCTGATCCATATTGAGTTCTCGGGCCAATACAACCACATCGGCAAACTGAGCA
>JAUNCV010000080.1 GCA_030526445.1 Bacteroidales bacterium
GACCACCACAATGGCGTTATCCACCAGCATACCCATCGAGAGGATGAATGCGCCCAGCGACACACGCTGCAGGGTGCCATCCAGGCCACTCAGCACCAGCACAGAGCCCAGCACAATCACCACCAGCGAGTAGCCAATGATGATGCCCGAGCGGAATCCCATGCAGAACATCAGCACCAGCACCACCAGCAGCACCGATTCAATGAGGTTGATCACGAAGGTGCTCAAGGCATCGCTCACGCGCTCTGGCTGATAAAACACCTTGTGGCACTCCACGCCCACGGGCAGGTTTTGCTCCAGTTGCGCAATGCATGCATCCACCTCAGCGCCAATCTTGGTTACATCCACGCTGCTCAGTGTGGCAATGCTCAGGCCCAGTGCGCTCTTGCCGTCATAGCTCATGCTGTTGCGCACGGGTTCGTCATACTCTTTGTGCACGGTGGCCAGGTCTGAGAGTCTTATCTGGTCCTGCTCATGGCCTTGCACAATGAGGTTGGCAATGTCCTCAACCTCGGTTGTGCGGTCGCCCACGGTGACACGCACGCGGTGGTTGCCGTTCTCAAAATAGCCGCCATACACGGTTTCGCTCTGTGCGTTCAGGGTCTGTATCACCTCAATGGGCGAAACACCCATGTGCGCCATCTTGTCCTGGTGCATGGTTACCCTGATGCCCTCCGGTCGCTTGCCATATATTGACACGCGCTTCACGCCCTCAATGAGCGATACCTCGCGCTTTATGTACTCTGCATAGTCTGAGAGCTGTTTATCAGTAAGGCCATCGCCCGTGATGGCATAGAACATGCCAAACACGTCGCCCACGTCATCGCGCACCGAGACTCCACTCACGCCGGCAGGCAGCTGCACCGATGCCACTTTGCGTCGCAATATGTCCCAGTGCTGCTCCAGTTCGTTGGCCGGTGTGGTGCTGGTCAGTGTCACTGATATGATACACATATCGGCCAATGCCTTTGACTCAACACTCTCTATATCTGGCATCTGGCGAATGGCTTTCTCCAGCGGATCCACCAGCTCAAGCTCTACTTCGTGGGCCGATGCGCCGGGATAAATACCTGCCACCACGGCCTGTCGCACCACAATCTCGGGGTCCTCGAGCTTAGGCAGCTTGTAGTAGCTGAACAAACCGCCTATCAGGAGCACCGCTATGATGAAGTGCACGAGCTTGCTATTGTTAAATGCCCATTTACCTAAATCCATAGCTTCAAAAAAGAACTAAACATGAAACACTTATTCAGAGCAAGCCGCCCACATTGGTTTTGGTTCGAGGCGCTTCGGGGCGCACCTTCTGGCCATCGTTGAGGCTGTGCACGCCGGCCGAGACCACGCGCTGCCCTGCTTCGAGCCCCTTGACCACATGCACGGTGCCCTGCGATGTCAGGAAGTTCACGCGCACTTCGGTTTTGTGCAGGGTGCTGTCGGCATACACATACACAAAGGTTTTTTCATCCTCTTCGAACACGGCTGTTCTGGGCACCTCCATGGGTATGTTGCCCTGCTCCTTGTATCGGATGTTGACGTGTGTGGTGAGGCCCGGGGTTATCTCTTTGGGGGCATCGGGCAGCAGCAGGCGCATTTCATAGAGCTGGTTGGCGTTGGCTTTCTGGCCAATGCTGATGAGCTTGAGGGGCAGGGTCTCATCGGGCACGCTAAACGATGCGGTGAAGTTCTCAAACTCCTGCTGGCGGTTATACTCCACCACGGGTATGTTAATCACCACCTCAATGCCTTTGCTGCCGAAGAGGCCCACCACGGGCATGCCAGCGCCCACGGTTTCGTGAGCCTTGCGATAGATGCTCTGCACATAGCCATCGAATGGGGCGCGAATCACGCAGTCGTTCACCTGGTCCTGTGCATGCTGCAGCTTCTGGGTTATCTGTTCCAGGCCGAAGCGCGCCTTGTCATAGTTGTTGGCGCTGGTGCCGCGGTCGTTATAGAGGGCAATGATGCGTTCGCACTCGCGGCTCACGCTCTCATACTCGGCCTTCACGGCGTTGAGCTGCACCACATAGTCGCGGCTGTCCATCACGGCCAGCACCTGGCCCTGGCGCACGTGGTCGCCCTCTTTCACGGCAATGCGCTCCAGGGTGCCTGCCACCTTAAATGCCACCTGGCTCTCCTGAGCAGCCTGTGTGGTGCCCGGGTAGCTGTTGTGGCGCATGCCACTCACCATCTGCACTGTGCTGAGGCGCACAATGGGCAGGGGCTGGCTGCCGTTCTTGTTCGAACTGCAACCAACAGCGAGCAGCGTAGCCAGAACGGCCACGATGCTTAAAACAATTTTTTTCATGATCTTGATCGTATTACTGATTTTTAATTTATATCGATTTTGCACCGCAAATATACTGATTATTTTTTATTATCCCGCGCACATACGGTAAATATTCAATAAAATTGCGAAATTATCACATAAATTTGCTTTTCTCACGCATCCTTGCTATCTTTGCACCCAAATCAACCATCTTTTTGTTCACGTTTCACGTTTTACGCCACAAACAGCAATGACACTAACACCAAACCTGATTGCTCGCCTCGAACAGCGCTCTGGCACCAACCTGCACAACCCCTCAGACAAGGACTTCCTTGCCTTGGCCGAATCCATGCAGCAGGCCACCCAGGTGCACTTGGGCCTCAACACCCTGAAGCGCCTCTTTGGCCGCATTGACGATGGCCACCAGGAGTTTCGCATCTCTACGCTCAATGCCATTGCCCGCTACCTCGACTTTGCCGACTGGCAGCAGCTGCAAGAGTTCATGGAGCGCGGCAGCAGCACCTTCCACGCCATTGAGGGCGAACTGCGCACGGCCGATCTCGCCGTGGGCCAGCAGGTCATGATTGCCTATACCCCCGATCGCCAGGTCACCTTCCTCTATCAGGGCAACGATGAGTTCGAGGTCATCAAGGCCGAAAACTCTAAGCTCCAGGTGGCCGACCTCTGCACCATCACCGCCTTTGTGCGCCACTATCCACTCATCATCACCCGCGTGGTGCGCCGTGGCCAGCTCCTTGGCGCCTACACTGCCGCTCGCATGGGTGGATTGACATCTTTAACAATAGAAGTATAATAAGTGTTACGCGTTTTTGAATCATGCTCGTCTCCGGCTTCATCGAAATTGACAACAAGCCCGTCCCCGACGCCATCATCAGCCCGCTGCCCGAGCTGAGCGGCTCGTCGTGCCTGTTGTTCTCGCTTCACACCGGCGGCAAACGCCTCATCATGAAGCGCCTCAAGCCCGAGCTGGCTGGCAATCCGCGCTATGTCGAAGCCTTCCAGAAAGAGTATGAAACCGGCGCGCGCCTTTCGCACCCCAACCTGGTGCACTATTGCTCAATGAGCGATGACATTGACGGCTGCTACATCATCATGGACTATGTTGATGGCCTCACGCTCGAGGAGTTCCTTGCCCGCAACCCACAGCACTTTGCCAAGCCCCAGCAGCTGCTGCACATCTTCACGCAGTTGCTCTCGTGCCTCGACTACCTGCACAGCCGCCAGATCCTGCACCTCGACCTCAAGCTCGATAACCTGCTCATCACACGCGTCTCGAACGACCTCAAGGTCATCGACCTCGGCTGCTGTTACACCGATAGTTACAATGGCACCATGGGCCGCAACCTCGCCTTCTCTGCCCCCGAGCAGCTCAATGGTTCGGGTCATATTGATGTGCGAAGCGATCTCTATGCCGTGGGTCGCCTCCTTGAGCACATAGCGCAGCAACCCAGCGTGACCTATCGCGCCAAGCTGCAGCCCATCATAGCGCGCGCCACGGCCACCAACCCCGCACAGCGCTACCCATCGGCCCAGGCCATGCTCGCCGCCCTCACCAAGGTGTTGCAGCCCAAGCGCAGCAGCTGGGGCATAGCGGCGCTCTTTGCTGCCATCCCCACCATTTTACTGATTGTCATTGGGTTGTTAACTTTTAACAAACCAAAAGCAGCACCCAACACCTTTGTTTTCGAAGAGATGACCTGCGCCATTCTCTCCGAAGACTCGCTCACTTGCAGTCTGCTCGATGTAAGCACTTCGCTCCCCGAGCATGCCGACGGGCAAATTATTATCTACTCTCCCGTACATTACGGCGAAAACTATTACACCATTGCCGACATTGCCGATTCTCTGCTCCTCCTGAACCCCGATGTGCGTGCTGTGGGCATTCCCGAGGGTGTCACCTGCATTGGCAGCCTTGCCTTCTTTGGGTGCGAAAATCTGCTCTCGGTTTCCCTGCCCTCTACGCTCCGGGTCATTGAGCACGATGCCTTTTCAAGCTGCCATAAGTTGCAGCACATCACCCTTCCCGCCCAGCTCAAGCAGTTGCATCATGGTGCCTTTGTGGGCTGTTACAAGCTGCGTTACATCGAGATTCCTGAGGGCATCCGCATCCTGCCCATCGACTGTTTTGTCTCGGCCGGTTTGCGCGAAATCAAGCTCCCTGAGTCGCTCACGGCTCTCGAGCGCGGTGTGTTCTACGACTGCAAGTCGCTCCAACGCATCACCCTCCCGGCGGGGCTCCACACCTTGGGCGACTTCTGCTTCTACGACTGCGACTCCCTGCTCGAGGTCACTAACCTCAGCCTCAAGCCGCAGAGCAACCTCCAGCTCTTCAACCATCAGGACTCCATACAGCGCACCCTCCGCGTTCCGGCCGAGGCCCTTGAGCGCTATCGCCAGTCACCCGCCTGGAACCACTTCTCGCGCATTGTGGCTATCTAAGAATATCCTATTGCCAAAGACTGTAATCCCACAGTTTTTGGCATCTTTTTATTTGCATATTTATACAAAACTAAAGCAACTCGATATCAACCCGATACATTCCCGATATTAACCCGAAGGAAACCCGACAGAATTTTGGACCTATTTTAGCATAAAATATGTATATAAATACAAAATACGTCCGATTTCTTAAAACCTTATGCAAAATTCAAGCATTCATTCAACTTAGACTTATAAATTTTTATCGAAAAACCGTCACTCCGTCACTTCTCACACCTATAATAATGATTTACAACAAGTTAACAAGTGACGGTTAATAGCTAAAACCGTCACTAACCATCACTCTCCGAATGGTGACGGTTAAGTGATGATACAAAAACAAACCGTCACTTCATAACGCAATGAAAATAAACACCTTACACACCCAAAGTGACGGAGTGACGGATTTTAAGAAAAAATTCTTTTAACGCCATCACTGATGGCAAACACAAGCCATCACTGACGATAGCAGCCACCCATCAGTGATGACAACGAACCCTCATCAGTGATGGAAACGAGCACCCATCTGTAATACCCTAATTTTAGGGTTCTATTAAGACAGAGGCTCGGCTTCATAGAAGATAAAGGCTTCTCTTAATAGAAGACCCGACCGAGGCTTAAGAGAAGGGTATTTTCACCCCTCTCTATTTTTACCAGTTTTTGGAAGAAAAAAACGATTAATCTTCCAACCTTTTTTCAATTTTTGGAG
This sequence comes from Bacteroidales bacterium, assembly GCA_030526445.1. GTDB lineage: Bacteria > Bacteroidota > Bacteroidia > Bacteroidales > UBA3663 > Liminaster. Next base: position 5,475 of record JAUNCV010000080.1, read on the forward strand.
AAGAGAAAGGGCGCGGCGCGAGGCCAAATTGTTTTTAAGGTTTATCTATGTTTTTGTTTCTGCTTTCTTTAACCTACCCACTCTAACTACATGCCCAAAACTGTATTTTCGCAGTTTTTGGTATATTTGTATGCTATTTTGAGCAAAAAACGCAAATGGATGAAATGGATGTGTTTTTTAGAAAGATAATACTTAACTTTGCCGCGCATGATGGATGATGCAATAAATAACGCAAAGACGGCATCTGAGAATATCATTAAATCAGATGAGATACCTACGTCTTTATGTTATTTTGAACAATCATAGAAACTCTACAGAGCCTGATAGGGTATCAGAAGGCCAAACGAAAGAAGTATGAATAAATATCTACTGTTTTTAGCAATATTTGCATTGACATCTTGCGGTGGCAACAATGCTTCTCAAGACAACTCGACACCAGAACAAACAAGGAACAACCTTGTTGCAGGTGTCAAAGGCAATATGAAGGGGCATCTCAAATCTGAAGTCAACTCTATTGAACAGGCTCTGCCCCAAATCATGATTATCCCAGCAGATCAGACGCTCAAGAATTTTGGTGCCTTGAAAACGAAAAGAATTAACGGCAAGAATCACGTGCTTCGTGATTATCAGAAATATCTTCATGACGATGACAGATTCCGCCGCCTCTCAGCCTCCATACAGAATACTTTTGTAAAAAACAGTTTTCCACTGAACGACCTTGAGCAAACACTGAAGCAGCTCAATACAAGGGATGCTGTTGACATGGCGAGCAATCTTGAACAGGACGCAAAAACACTGCTTCTCCAAACAGCTCAACCTGACATCATTCTCGAATTGAATTATTTCAACAGCACCTCTCTTTCGAGTCACGACTACAGGGATAAGAGCACAAGCTATACGTTAACTGCTTTTGATGCATATTCCAATAAGAGCATTTCAGCAATCACTTCGAGCAACATAAAAGGAGAATCAACGACCGAGACAATTCAGAATGACATAGAGCCTAAGCTACCAGAATTAATGAAAGACCTGCAGTTTTATTATTCTGATATCCTTACTCGAGGCCGAGAAATTACAGTGCGAATCGTTGTTGAAAAAGGCAGCAACATCAACCTGCAAGACGAAAGCATTGAAGGTGACACTTATTCTGATTGGATCATTGACTTCATCAAAGGCGAATCGGTCAAAGGTGCATACAAGATGCAGTTGAATACAAAGAATGAATTATACTTTGTCAATGTGCGTATTCCTTTGATAAACGAAGATGGAACTCAGTATGGAGTTTACGATTTCACAAGAGACCTTCAAAAGAATTTGCGCAAAAATCTGGGACTCCAGAGCACCAATGACTCACAAGGTCTGGGTGAGGTTGTGCTGACAGTAAAACAATTGTAATTTGAGAACCTTTTATCAATAAATCAGAAAGATATGAAATTTTCAAATATCGCTCTTTTCTCAATAGCTGCCATCCTTTCGGCTTGCAGCGGCAACAGCAACCAAGGAGCTAATAACAGTATCGGCAACGAAAACAATGTTGAAGAGACCTCAGATGCCGGTGTACAGTTTGCACCCAAAAAAAGAACATCTTCGTATGACGCAGAAACACGAAAAGAACTAATTGCCCAAAAGAGGAATGAGCTGAATCAAGAGATCAATATCGATTCTATCATTTTTGCACATAGTGTTGATTTCAGCGTTTTACCTCCGGTAGCAAGTGAAAATGTTCCTCAGTCAGTGAGCGAAAAACTGACTACGCGAATGATTCAGATATCAAGTTTGAACGGCATTGGCGGCCTGTGCACCAATCCCGTTCTGGCTATGGTGTGTCGTGTTGACTGTCTTGGTAGTTCGGTTACAGGTACAGCGCCACAGAAAATGCTTGTGAAATACGAAGTTACATTCTATTGCGGCAATCTGCTCACAAACAGCATCTATGCCTCGGCCTCGCAAGAGATATCGGGTGTAGGTTCTTCGTTCGAAGATGCTGCAAACATGGCAGTTAACGAGCTCAAGAATACGCCAGAAATGCAGAAAATGCTGGCTACTGCAGGTCAGCGAGCCATTGAATGGTATAGCAACACTGTCAACATTAAGAAACTTGTAGATGATGCCATTGCCCAAAAGGATTATGCTTTTGCCATGTCTCTTCTCTCATCGGTGCCAGAGAAAGCCGAGGCAACCTACAAGTATGCAGAGAAAAAGAACGAAGAGGTTTGCCAGCTTTATTTTGAAGACAAGGCTGCTGAACTGCTCGGGCAGATGGAGAGTGCCATTGCAGCAGGTGGCGATGAATACAATCCTGAAGTAGGTTCATATCTGCATCTGATTTCACCACGCAGCTCTTCCTACCCACGCGCCAAGCAGTTGTACGATAAGTACACCAAGAGAATGGAAACAGTTCGCAATGAAATCAGAGACAAAGAACATCGCTTAGAACTCGAAAGGCTCAATGTCGAGAAGGTTCGCGCTCCATACGAAGCTCAAGAAGCCATAGAAAGAATTAAGGCCGAAAAAGCCAAGAATGCCAATACAGGAGGCTTCTTGGGTCTCGGCAAGCTTTGGGATGGTATTTTCGGAATCGCAAACAATTTACTTAGCAAATAACTATATTATATGGATTCATTTTCAAAAGAAGCACTTGCAAAACTTCAGGTAAGTTGCAACAAATATTATGTTTATCGTCTGATTGACCCAAGAACCTTTGAAACTTTCTATGTGGGTAAAGGCTGTGACAATCGCGTTTTTCAGCATGCCAAAGAAGTTGATGAACTAATCAAGAAAGGTGGAACAAAGGAAAAGGAGGATGAATTATCGCTTAAAGCTCAACAAATCAAAGATATCATAAATGCAGGCAAAGAAGTTATCTGTCTGATTCACAGATGGGGACTGACCGAAGATGAAGCCTTTGAGGTTGAGGCAGCGCTTATTGATGTCTACCCTGGATTAACCAATATTCAATCGGGACATGGCTCGGACTATGGTGTTATTACGGCTGAAGATTTTGAGAAATTGGCCAATATTACAGAATATGATGAACCTGAAGAAGATTACATCATTATCAAGACCTCACAAGAGGCTGTGAACAAGGCAGGCAGTCTTTACGAAGCAACAAGATCCTCGTGGAGAGCCAATCTTGACAAGGCCAGCAAATACAAGTATGTACTTTCTGTCATCAACGGCATGGTCAAGGAGGTATATACTGTTGATGAAACCAATGGCTGGGTAAAGCAAGGTGACCGTATTGCATTCAACGGCACCGAATGTAAGGTTGATTCGTTGTTAGCGTTGAAAGGGAAATTGATTCCTGCCAAATACAGACAAAGAGGTGCAGCCTATCCATTTATGTATAAAAAACAGTAAATTTTCAATAATAATCCATTGATATGAAAAAATATATTAAGACAATCTTCACAAGCATTTGCATAGCCATTTTCTATTTGGGATTGTCGGGTTGTTCATTATTTGAGAGCGACAATGACATACGAGTAGAAATAGTGAAAGCTTGCGATGAAAATAACTTTGCTGAGGCATATATGCTCTCGGACAAGCTAGAAGATAAAAGAGAAGACATAAAATATATTGTCAGACGAGAATGTATCTTCAATTTAGAGAAAAATGGAGAGAACAGTTTGCCAAAAATAGTTACAATTGTAAGCGAACAGAATGCCTCGTGGGTGTATAATGACCTGCTCAAGGTAGCCATTGTCATGGGTAACGAACCCTTAGCGAAAAAATTATTCAATTTATATCCTGAATGTGATCAAGAAATTATTAGCAGTGCAACAAATGCAGATTTTGAAGAGCTAATAGTTGAGAACAAGTTGGCAGACCATGCCTGATGACCAGCACCAGCCAAACCA
>JAUNCV010000242.1 GCA_030526445.1 Bacteroidales bacterium
AAGCGGCTGTGTAGCATCTTGATTCGCGCTATTACTTCTTGTGTACTAAAGGTTTTCTCACTTTTATATTCTTCGACCAAAGTTGGTCTTGCCAGCAATCCTCTACCTATCATAATGCCACACAGGTTCTGATACGTCTGTTCGGTCTTCACAATATCTTCAACTGTGAGTATGTCGCCATTATAAATGAGCGGATGCTTGCACACACTGGCAAACTCGGCAAATTCGTTGGTCAGGATACTGCCTTTATATCCCTGTGTTGCAATGCGTGGATGCAGACAAATGTGTTCAAGCGGCATCTCGTTGAGCAAAGGCAAAACATTGCGCCACTGCTCTTTGTCATCAAGTCCTAAGCGCATTTTGACCGAAAACCTAATGTCATCACATTGGCTCACCACTTCGCCTATGCGCTTCACCTCATCCGGATTGGCCAAAAGCCCGGCACCTCGTCCGTGTCGGGTTTGCAATGTGAAGGGGCAGCCCATATTGAGGTCCAAGCGCTTATAGCCGAAAGGACGCATCACTTCGAGCAAAGTGTTGAGTTCTGCCACATCGCGCACAATGAGTTGGGGCACCACTGGAACCCCCTCATTGTTTTCGGGCTTAACATCACGCATGTCTTTGTTTCGAACCTTGCCATGTTCCAGTCTTACAAAGGGCGTGTAATAAGCATCCACACCTGGGCACAATGTTTTGTGCACACGTCGGTAACAATCTTCGGTATAACCCTGTAACGGAGCGAAATAAATGGGTAACATTGTTTTGTTATCGATGGGCTTATTATCTTACAACCTGCGTAAATTCTGGCTTTTCGTTCTCCATATCCACCACATAGATGAGCGAAGTCGATTCCTTGCCATCCATTCCTCGGCCTGCTACCTGATATAAGTATTCGGTTCCACCCGCAATAGCGCGCTTGCCCACAGTTATAGGTGTACCAAGCGGGAACTGATAGTCGCCACAAGCAGCATCGAAAATAGCAATTTCTTCATCGGTCACAGCCTTTGGTGTTGAAAATTCGGGCAGTTTCACCGCCTCTCCCTCAACATATCCCTGCAGCTTCAGGAACTGATCAAGCTCAGCCGCCATTTTGCCAATACGGGCAGTTCGCACACCATAGCCTTCCAGAATCTGCGCCTGAGGCAATGCCTTTTTCAGGTCTTGGGTCGTTGTGTTCAGTCCGCCACTGCCAAAGGTGCAGAAAGGCACAATCTTCTTACCGGCAAAGTCATTGGCATTGACCAATGCAGCCATGGGCGAAGCCAGCGTGCCAAACCACACCGGATAACCCAGAAAAATGGTTTCATACTTCGTGAGGTCTGAAGCCAAAGGCTTGAGCACAGGCAGTTCGCCTGCAGCGCGTTCTTGCTGATATCGCTCAATGGTTTCGCCATACGATCCGTCATAAGGCACCTCAACAGCAATGAGCTCAATATCAGCATTCAGTTGTTTCTGCAACTCTTCGGCCACAGCACGAGTTGTGCCAGTTTGTGAGTAATA
>JAUNCV010000081.1 GCA_030526445.1 Bacteroidales bacterium
GGTAACGGGTTTTTTTTCGGCCGACGAAGAGCCTGTCATTGCCATTGACCCGGAAGCCGAACTTGAGAGCCTGGACTACTATTCGGGCGACTATAAGCACCGACAGTTCCCCTGTGGCGAGATAAACAAAAAGCGCCACGTGAACCTGAACAAGGACTTTGGCTATATCAATGATGTGCACCTTTCGGCCGCACATCGTCTGGGCATTACGCCGGTGCAGAGCCGCATGAAGCTTGACCTGTATAAGCACAAACTGGTGCATTTGGTCGAGACACGCTACTATAAACTTGACCCCATGACGCAATCGGTGCCCTATCTGGTGCCCGATGCCGCCGACTTCCTCACCGCTTTGGGACAGCGATGGCAGCAGTATCATGGCACGCACAGCCGTTTTATTGTAACCAGCTGCACGCGTACCGAGGAGGATGTGGCCAGACTGCGTAGGGTGAATGTCAACGCATCGGCCGATTCGCCCCACCGCTATGGCACGACCATGGATATAACTTATGTGCGATTTGACCGTCGAGGCAAGACCTGGGACGGTAAACTGAAAGAGGATCTGGCCCGCGCCTTATATGATTTGCAAGCGGCAGGTCACTGCTATGTGAAATACGAGTATAAACAGTCATGTTTCCATATCACCGTTCGCCCGAGGCGATGAGTCTGCCCGCCTGGCAGATAGCCGACACTGTTAACACCAAACTTTCTGAGACCCACGCTTTGGTCATTACTGCGCCTCCGGGTGCCGGTAAGTCAACGCTGCTTCCGCTCACGCTGCTCGAAGATCTTGAAAAGCGTGGGAAGAAGGGGCGTATTCTTATGCTCGAACCCCGACGCATCGCTGCCCGACAGATTGCTGAACGCATGGCCAGCCTGATGCAAGAAGAGGTGGGAAAGACGGTGGGATATCGTGTGCGCTTTGAAACAAAAGTGAGCAGAGAGACCCGAATAGAGGTGCTGACCGAGGGAATATTGACACGAATGCTGGTGGATGACCCCACGCTGGATGGTGTTGATATGGTCATCTTTGATGAGTTTCATGAGCGAAGCCTGCATGCCGACTTAGCTTTGGCATTGACCCGCGAGACCCAGCAACTGCTGCGCGATGACCTGAAGATTGTCATCATGTCGGCCACCATCGATGCCTCGATGATTTGCCAGCACCTGAATGCTCCGCTTGTTGAGAGCGAGGGACGAATGTTCCCCGTGGATATTAACTATGTGGAAACAGAGGTGGTAGCGACGATACGCATGGCCATAGAAAAGCATGAGGGCGATATATTGGTATTTCTCCCAGGAGAAAAGGAGATAAATGATTGCTATACACGATTAGCCGCGGGCGGCAACGATGGGCCTACGGCCACGAAAGTTACGGTGCATCCTTTGTACTCAAGAATCTCGCTCGAAGAACAGCGCAAGGCGATTGCTCCGAGTGAGCCAGGACATCGCAAGGTTGTGTTGGCAACATCGATAGCAGAAACTTCGCTCACCATTGAGGGTGTACGTGTTGTGATAGACAGTGGATTGTGCAGAAAAATGTGCTTTGATGCGCAGTCTGGACTCAGCCATTTGCAGACCGTGCAGATCAGCATGGATATGGCCAATCAGCGTGCCGGACGAGCCGGACGTGTGGCTGCAGGAACATGCTACCGCTTGTGGAGCCTTGCCACACAGCACAGAATGCAGGAGCACAGAACGCCCGAGATACTGGAGGCAGACCTTGCCCCGTTGGCTTTGAGTGTGGCAGGTTTCGGAGAAAACCATCCGGAACGATTGTTGTGGCTCACGCCGCCGCCCGCCGCCCGTTTGGCTCAAGGCATAACATTGCTGAAACTGCTGGGCGCGCTAAATGAAGACCAGAGCATTACGCCCCATGGAAAAAAACTCTTCAGATTGCCTTACCATCCGCGCATTGCACAGATGTATGCCATGGCCGAAGGAGAGGAGGAGCAGAAGATGGCCAAGAAACTGGCGCTGCAGATAGAGGAGGAGCGCTTTGGTGGAAACATCATTGACTACACCGCCGGTAAGCTGTTGGCTTATGCCTATCCGGAGCGCATTGGCCGAGCCATGCAAGAGGGTTCGGGCAGATACCGACTGGCGTGTGGCGATGAGGCATTTGTGGAACGCACCGAAGAACTCGCCTCTTTTGACTGGATTGTGGCTGCGCAGCTCAATGCCAGAATGAATGGAGCAGGAGGCAGCGGACGAATCTTTATGGCCGCTCCGCTTGAGGTGGAGTGCGTCACTGCCTTGATGCAGCAACGTAACAACCTGGCGTGGGACAGCAAGCAAGGCCGTGTTGTGGCACAGCAGGAGCGACGCATCGGACAGTTGCTGGTCGATTCAAAACCACTGCCGCTGAACCAGGAATTGCGCAGCGAAATGCAACAAGTGATTTGCCTGGCGGCCAAGAAAGAGGGAACCTCGATGCTGAACTTTGACGAACGTGTAGAGAATCTGCAGCAGCGTGTAGCGGCTGTGTCTGAGTGGCATCAGGAACTGGAATTGCCCGATCTCTCGACCGAAGCAGTGTTGCAGAAGGCAGAGGAATGGCTTCCTTTCTGGCTGGATAAAGCTACCACTGTGAGCGAGATGAAAAAGATAGATCTCTGCCAGGCATTGTGGGGATTGCTCAGCTATGAACAACAGCAGGAGGTGGAACGTATTGCCCCAACACACATTGTGGTTCCGACAGGAAGTCGCATACGTGTAGAGTATAGAAATGGGGCAGAGGCGCCAGTGTTGCGTGTCAGACTGCAGGAGTGTTTCGGACTTACCGACACACCGCGTGTGGATGATGGCAACAGACCTGTGCTCATGGAATTGCTCTCGCCTGGATATAAGCCTGTGCAGCTCACGGCTGATTTGGCAAACTTCTGGCGAGAAACCTATTTTGAAGTGCGCAAAGAGTTGCGTCGTCGTTATCCGAAGCATGCTTGGCCCGACAATCCGCTCGAGGCTGAGGCTGTGCGTGGAGTGAAGAAAAAAGTATAAATCATGGCGAAGAAAAAGAAGTCAACAAAAAGAAATACAGGAAAAAAGAAAGCGAAAAAGAGGATTGGGAAACGCTTGGGGCTTGCTTGCCTGATGCTGTGTGCCGCGGTGATCTATCTTTTTTCGAGTGGCGGCGGCAAGGCGCTGTTTTGGCCCAAGGAAGAGAGTGAGCCTGTGGAAGAGCCAGTAAAGCAACAATTAGCTTTTCAGTTGCCACAGGCTGCAAAGCCACAACCCACTAAGCCACAACCTACAAAGTCAGAACCTGCACCTGCATCGAAACCCGAGAAAAAAGCAGAAAAGAAACAGCAGCCTGTTGCCCCCAAAGAGACCACGAAGCAAGTAAAGAAAAACGCGACAAAGCGCTATGAGTTACCGGCTTATAGAGCATCGGAAAACTTTATTGAGCACACCGGCTATGCGTTGCAATATAACCGCGAGACCCATAACCCAGACTGGGTGGCATGGGAATTGACTTATGGTGAGGCAAACGCCAACAATGTGAAGCGTGTGAACGACTTCAAGGGAGACCCAATGGTGCCACAGAAGCACAGGGTTGAGGCTTATCATTATAAGAAATCGGGTTATGACAGAGGTCATATGTGTCCGGCGGGAGATATGAAATGGTCGGCCAAGGCAATGTCTGACTGTTTTTATATGACCAATATGTGTCCGCAAAATACAGAACTCAACCAGCGTTGGTGGGAGCACTTGGAATCGGCCTGTCGCCGCTGGGCCAAACAGGATGGCGTGATTTATATCTGTTGCGGACCGATATATAAGGCCAACCGCAAGAAGAAAACCTTCGGAACACAGAGTGTCAGGGTGCGTGTGCCAGATGGATTCTTTAAGGTTGTACTTTCGCTCAGAGAGGGCAAAGAGAAAGCCATAGGTTTCCTTTATTCGAACGATGACAGCCGCCAGCCCATGAATGAGGCAGCTGTGCCGGTGGACAGTGTAGAGAAGGTGACCGGTTTTGATTTCTTCCCTCAACTGGATGACAAACTTGAGAGGCGACTGGAGGCAGAGTGTAACCTGAAACTTTGGAAATAAAACGGCCGCGAGTTGTTTATAATCCGAAGGTTGTGGTGGTAACTACAAAGGTTGTTCGACGGTTGATCTGATCGGCCACTTGTTGCAAGTCACTGTCTAAGGTCTCGATAAAATCGTCGGTAAGTTCTTGTCCGACAGGGAATCCGTATTTTATAGCCAGCTTTTCATCGATGATGACAGGTTGGCTTTTTCCGTATCCGACGGGCGAAAGACGCGCAGCGTCAATGCCTTGACTGATGAGATAATGGCACACACTTTCGGCTCGCTGCTGAGAGAGTGTGATGTTGTATTCCTGGCTGCCAATTCGGTCGGTGTGAGAGGCAAGTTCGATGGCACAGTAAGGATTGTCGGTGAGAAGCTGAACCAGTTCGTCGAGTGCAGGAAGTGATTCTGGACGAAGCTTCGCAGAATTATAGTCGTAGAAGATATCTTCGACCAAGACAGGAACGCCCACTGAAGTGAGATAGAAATCGACTTCGTAGTCAGCATCTTCCTCCTCCGGGTCGGACGTGAATTGCGCTTTTCGGTTGAGATATCCCTCTTTGCCACTCATGACCAGGTATTCGGTTGCAGGTTCAATATTCACCTCGTAGGTGCCGTCGGCTTTCGTGTAGCTCTTGTAATTCATTCCGTTTCGACCCACAACGCGAACAATGGCCTGCGCTATGGGTTCTCCTTGTTCGTCGCACACGGTGCCAGCAATGCGTATAGAGATATCGGGCAAGAGGAAGGTGTAGATATTGTCGTATCCGCGATTGTTGCTGCGGTTTGAGCTGAACCAACCCTCTTGTTTGGCCGCTGTTTTTCGGCAGAAAGTCATGCCAAAGTCATCGGCCACCGAGTTGATGGGAGAGTGCAGATGTTCGCGGTGCCAGGTTCCCCATTCGTCTTCGCGGGCGGCATAGATATCGAGACCGCCGAGACAGTCGGCATGGCCATCGCTCGAAAAATAGAGAATGCCATCGGGCGCAAAAGTAGGAAACATCTCATTGCCCGAGGTGTTTATTTCCTTGCCAAGATTCTCAGGAATACCGGGTTCACCGTTTGTGAGAGGGCAGCGCCAAATGTCGTTTCCGCCCAGTCCACCTCGCATATCGCTCACGAAATAGAGCCATTTCCCGTCGGGCGAAACGGCAGGATGAGCGTGTGTGGACAGTGTATCGGCAAAAATGGTGAGTAGTTTTCCTTTGCTCCAGGCGGCATCGGTTCGCTCGCTCACAAAAATCTGAGGCTTTGAGGCATAAGATGAATTGTGGCTGGCACTTGTGTAGTACATTCTTTTGCCATCGGGTGAAAATGCGGGTGTTCCTTCGTCGGCTTCGGTATTTACTTCGCCCGCATCGACCGGTTTCTGCCATTTGCCTTGTTCGTCTTTGCGCGTTACCCAGATGTCAGAATATCGAGTGCCAGTGATGGGGCTCAGTTCTTTTCCGGTAACTTTGTCGTTCGAAGTAGAGTAGAAAAGCTCGTCGTCATTTTCGCCCCAGATGGCGGGCGAGAAATCGGCCCTTCGGCTATTGGTGATGGCGAATCGTTTTACCACATAGCGGCTTCCTTCGTTCCACTGTGCATCATCTTTGAGCATTCCGGCGCGCTGCATAGCCTTGGCAAGCTGCAGTTGCAAGGTTGGTTCCTGACAACCATATCGTTCGGCATTGCGGTAGGCTGCCACAGCCATTTGTGGCATCATCAGCTTGTCGTAGCAGTTGGCCAGGTGCCAAGAGATGAGAGCTCGCTGATCGCGTTCGGTGCGTGCATCGGTTTTTCGCAAAACCTTCTTGAAAGTCTGCGATGCCTGATGATAATTTCCCTGTTCCAGCTGCTCGATGGCCGTGGATAATTTGACCGTCTGGCAGGCGGTCAAGAGGAAGAGAACTGGCAGCAAGTGGCTGCACGAAGTGATAAATCGACGATTCATATTAGAAATAACGTAGAAAAAGGAAAAAAATTGCATAGATTGTGATAAATATCGTATATTTTGATTATCTTTGCGCACACATCGTTTAAAAATAGTAATTCTAACACATTATTTGCATAACTAATGAAACAATCTTTGCTAATTGCACTGGCAGCAAGCGGCTGCTTAACCATGCAGGCACAGGAAATTGAGCTTCCTACTATGGGCTGGAGTTCTTGGAATACTTTTGCACTCAACATTAGTGATTCTATCATCATGCATCAGGCTGATGTTATGGCAAGCACTCCGCTGAAGGATGCCGGATACAAATATATAAATATTGATGATGGCTATTTCGGAGGTCGAGACAAAGAGACCGGCCGATTGCTGATTCACCCTGTTCGCTTCCCACGCGGATTGAAGGGTGTGGTTGATCATATTCATGGCCTTGGACTCAAGGCGGGCATATACAGCGATGCTGGAGCTAACACTTGCGGTACTTATTATGGCGGTGATGAGATTGCCCATGAAGTGGGTCTGTATCGTCATGATCAGCAAGACTGCGACATGTTCTTCAAAGAGCTTGACTTCGACTTTATCAAGGTGGATTTTTGTGGTGGTGATGCTCCACAGAACCGCCAGCGTTATTGCCTCGACCCCAAAGAGCGCTACACTGCTATCAATGAAGCGATGCAGAAGACCGGTAAGAAGGGCCTTCGCCTGAATGTGTGCCGATGGGATTATCCTGGCACCTGGGTGCACGACGTGGCAACCTCTTGGCGAATGAGTGTTGATATTAATTGCTCATGGCCATCGGTTAGAGGCATCATTGACCAGAGCCTTTACCTTTCGGCCTATTGCTATGGCGGCCGCTATAACGATATGGACATGCTTGAGGTGGGCCGAACGCTGACACCGGAAGAGGATCGCACCCATTTTGGTATGTGGTGCATTATGAGTTCTCCGCTCCTCATTGGCTGTGATATGAGTACACTCACTCCTGAGGCAATGGAACTGCTTTGCAACAAAGAACTCATTGCTTTGAATCAGGATTCGCTTGCACTGCAGGCTTATGTGGCCAAATATGACAAGAACGATAGCACCTATGTCTTTGTAAAGGATATTGAAACCCTGGAGGGTACAACTCGTGCCATTGCTCTCTATAACCCAACAGAGACCTCGAAGGTTGTAAGCATTGACTATGCAGACATTCAGCTCGATGGTGTGACACAGGTGCGTGATCTCTTCGAGCACAAAGATCTTGTAGTGACTGGCAAGAAGGCCAAGAAGTTTGCCAAGGCCAATGCAGCCTTTACCGGAGCAACACTTTCGCGCGAAGTACCTGCTCATGGTGTGCGTATCTATAAGGTAACTGCTAACAACCGAATTGAACGCTCTCTTTATGAGGCTGAGACTGCTTATCTGAGCAGTTATCAGGAACTTAATAATCCATGGGCGCTCTATACTGGTACTTACCAGAAAGACAATGAATGCTCGGGCGGTGCCAAAGCTATTTTGCTTGGACAGCGTGCAGTGAACGATTTGCAATGGCGCAATGTGATGAGCCATGAGGGTGGCGAGTATGAAATCACCATTCGTTGCAAGTCAAAGAAAGGCGTTCATTCGACCATCAGCTGGGGCTATCCTCGCACCGAGGGTCAGCACTTCTTCGTCAATGTGAACGAAGGAGCAGGCGAACCTGTCTTTGCAAACACTCAGGGCGAGTGGGGCGAAGTAACTTGTAAGGTGCGTCTCAATAAGGGCAACAATGTGATTCGTCTTTTCCACGATCGTGATGAACTGCCAGAGATTGACTGCATGACTCTTAGAAAACTGTAACAATAATTAACTAACTATTTTCTATTCACTATCTTATTCATGAAAACTTTAGTTTCAACACTGCTTTGTGGCGGTATGGCATTGGCCGCTGCCACCTCATTGCAGGCCAAGCCTGCAAACGTAACCCACACCTTTGAACAAGGTAAGGGTGTGTTTATGCTCGACGGCAAGCCATTTGTTGTAAAGGCCGCTGAGTTGCATTATGCACGTATTCCTGCACCCTATTGGGAGCATCGCATCCAGATGTGTAAGGCATTGGGCATGAATACTATTTGTATTTATGTCTTCTGGAATTATCATGAGATGGAGGAGGGCAAGTATGACTTCTCTGGCGACAAAGATGTAGCAAAGTTCGTGGAGCTCTGCAAAAAGAACGACATGTTTGTCATTGTGCGCCCTGGCCCATATGTATGTGCTGAGTGGGAAATGGGTGGTCTGCCTTGGTGGCTGCTCAAGTATGAAGGCATGGAACTTCGTACACAAAATAAGGATTTTATGCGATCGTTGGGTCGATTCGAACGTCGTCTTGCTCAGGAACTTGCTCCTTATCGACTTGAAAATGGCGGCAACATTCTGATGGTGCAGGTTGAGAACGAATTCGGTTCGTATGATAAGGATAAACCTTATATGATGGCTGTTCGTGATAGCCTCCGTGCAGCAGGCTGGGATAAGACTCAGTTGTTCCAGTGTGACTGGTCGTCGAACTTTACTGACAATGCCCTCGATGACTTGCTTTGGACCATGAACTTCGGTACCGGTGCCAAGATAGACAAGGAGTTCAAGAAGGTAGGCGAACTTCGCCCCGATGCTCCCAAGATGTGCTCGGAGTTCTGGAGCGGTTGGTTCGACAATTACGGCAAGGCGCACCAGACACGTCCTTGGGAGCCGATGGTCAATGGCATCAAGGATATGCTCGACCGCAACATATCTTTCTCGCTCTATATGACCCACGGCGGTACCTCGTTTGCTCAGTGGGCAGGTGCGAACGTGCCGGGATATCAGCCCGACTGTACTTCGTATGACTATGATGCGCCTATCGATGAACAAGGCTCAACTACCGAGAAGTACTGGAAACTGCGAGAACTCCTGCAGGCCTATACGGACCAGAAACTTCCTGCCGTACCCAAGG
>JAUNCV010000082.1 GCA_030526445.1 Bacteroidales bacterium
ATAGGAATTTGCATCGAGGCGGCTTCAAGCGATCCTCGTCCTTCAAACACTTTGGCCACATCATAGCCCAAGAGTCCGAGATGTGCAATCTCCGAGCCAGGGTTGTAGCCTTCGGGCACGGTGATGAGGCGACCATTTACACCTTCGCGTGCCAGTTTGTCAATAAGAGGCTTATGGGCTGCCTGCAGCGGAGTTTTTCCACCAAAACATTCGAGTGGTTCGTCTGCTGCGCCGTCGGCCAAAATTACTAAATACTTCATACTTATCTAATATTCGCAATACTAATGATATCTGCAAACACACCAGCTGCAGTTACTGCAGCTCCGGCACCATAGCCCTTGATTTCCATAGGATATTCTTTGTAACGGGCTGTAGTAAGAAGAATTACGTTGTTCGAACCTTCGAGACGATAGAATGGATGTTGGTCATCGACTTCTCGCAATTCTACACGTGCTTTACCATCTTCAAGCGTAGCCACGAAACGGAAACGATGTTTTTGTGCGGCTGCTTTCTGACGCATTTCTTCGAAGAAAGTATCGAGTTGAGGAATCTTCTCCCAGAACTCTTCTACAGGGCCTTCAAAATACTCGTCGGGGATAAAGAGATGTTTCTCGACATCTTCTTTCGAAATATGGTAGCCTGCTTCTCGAGCTAAGATAACAATCTTTCTAATTACGTCGCTTCCGTTGAGGTCCATGCGAGGATCTGGCTCTGCATAGCCAGCTTCGCGAGCCATTCGAATTGCTTGGCTCATAGGTACTTCAGCCGAAAGTTCGTTGAAAATGAAGTTGAGTGTACCAGAGACAACGGCTTCGATTTTGAGAATCTCGTCGCCTGAGTTGCGAAGGGCGTTGATAGTAGAGATGAGGGGCAGACCTGCACCAACATTGGTTTCGAAGAGATATTTGGCTCCACGATTGCGTGCTGTGCGCTTCAGTTGTCTATATTGCTCATAATCGCCCGATGCAGCTACCTTGTTAGCACACACAACATTGACATTGTGCTGAAGCAGATCTTCGTAAATGCATGAAACATCAGGAGAAGCTGTGCAATCAACGAAAACTGCATTAAACACGTTCATATCAATTATTTTATCGCGTAAGATTGTAGGGTTCGATGGTTCGGTACTAGCATTGAGTTGCTCTTCCCAATTTGTGAGTTCAATGCCCTCGCGATTGAAGATGCAATGGCGACTATTGCTGAGACCTACAACACAGAGTTTGAGATTGCGATGCTTGAGCAGATACTCCTGTTGCTTGCGGATTTGCTCAAGAAGGCTCTTGCCAACTAAACCTACACCAGTGAGGAAAATGTTGAGTACATTGTAATCCCACAAGAAGAATGAGTCGTGAATAACGTTGATAGCCTTGCGGAGTGATTCCTTGCTGGTAACAAACGAAATGTTTGTTTCGGAAGCGCCTTGAGCACAGGCAATCACGTTGATACCATTCAAACCGAGAATACGGAAGAGTTTGCCAGCAATACCAGGGGTCTGCTTCATACGTTCACCCACAATAGCTACAGTGGCAAGATCATGTTCTGCGGTAATGGTGTTGATCTCGCCCATCTCCAGTTCTTTCGAAAATTCCTTCTTTAGGATAGCTACAGCGCGCTCAGCGTCGCCATTCTTGACGCCAATGGTTGATGAGTTCTCAGAAGAGGCTTGACTGACGAGGAAAACAGAAATGCCATTGTCGGCCAATGTCGAGAAGATTCGCTTATTAACACCAATGACACCCACCATACCGAGACCTGAGATGGTAACAAGTGCTGTATCGTTGATTGACGAAATACCCTTGATGACCTTACCGCTCACGTGGGTTGGGTTGTTGTGAATCAATGTGCCCGGAGCAGAAGGGTTGAAGGTGTTCTTGATAACGATAGGAATGTTCTTGTGGTAAACTGGGAAGATTGTTGGTGGATAAATCACCTTGGCACCGAAGTTGCAAAGTTCCATTGCTTCAACAAATGAAAGCTCTGGAATAACATAAGCGGTATTGATAACGCGAGGGTCGGCAGTCATAAAACCGTCAACATCAGTCCATATTTCAAGCAATTCGGCCTTCAGAGTAGCTGCAATGATGGCGGCAGTGTAGTCAGAGCCTCCTCGACCCAGGTTTGTCACTTCTCCAGTCTTGGCATCGCTCGAAATAAAGCCACCCATAACATATACCTTGGCGCCACGTCCTGCCAATAGATCTGCAAAACATTCCTCAACAAGTGGGGTAGTGGTATCAAAGTCACAGATATTTTTATCAAAAGACTTAATTGTTTTGATAATATTGCGGCTGTCAATGTGTTGAGCACCATTGATGATAGTTGCCACAATGCGGCTCGAAATTCGTTCACCGTAGCTAACAACTGTACAAAGAGTTTTAGGTGAAAGTTCACCAATGAGGAAGATGCCTCGATAAATATTGCAGAGTTCGTCGAGAGTACTTGAAATAAAGAGTTTTACGTTGGTGAGATCTTCGCCATCGAGCAACCCACTCACTACGTCAAAATGACGTTGACGGATGAACTCAAATTCTTGTTGCCAACTTTCATCGGCAGTTGCAGCCTTATTAGCTGTTGCAATCAAACGGTCGGTAATGCCGCCGAGAGCTGATACCACTACGATAACAGGTTCCTGACGTGCTTCAACAATTTGCTTGACATTCTTGATACTTGCGATAGAGCCAACAGATGTGCCTCCAAATTTCAGTACATGCATAATATAATCATTTACTAATTACAATACCTTATTCTTGCAATAAATAGAGTGGCAAAGATACAAATTATTTTCAAAAGTAACCAAAAAAACTACAAAAATCGGCTTTTAAGGCCGATTTTCTTTCATTTTGTTAAAAATATTATGCATTTTGTGCAATTATTGTTCAGAATTGAGGCGTGGGGTCCCATGGGAACTCTACAACTTTTCCAGTCTTGAGTGATGCTTGTACGTCGATAAGTCGTTGGTTGCGGCTTCCTCTAAACATCAGATCAAGACTTTTCTCACTTTCAATAAAGGGACCATCAACTAAAACTTCCAGCCATGGAAGCATTTTACACATGATTGGATCTGCTAAAACCTCTTCGAATGTGAAACCTGTATAGCACCAGATTGTTCGATGTAACTGCTCTACAATGCCTTGTGCTAGTTGAGTGAAAGCTTCGGCTTGGTACATTGGGTCACCGCCCGAGAAAGTGATGTTGCCATAGGTGTCCTGCAAGCGGTTGAGGAGTTCCTTGACAGAGATAGTTTCGCCCGCTTTAAAAGACCATGACTCTGGGTTGTGGCATCCTTTACAAGCGTGTCTGCAACCTGCACAATAGACACTAGTGCGCCAGCCTGGACCATCGACTGTTGTGTCTTCTACAATTCGGATTAACTGAATATTCATATTACCAGATAGCAATAGAGAGTAGAACTGCCATAAGTGTCATTGTCAAACTGGTTGCACCGAGAAGAGCATTGAGTTTTCTGCCTTTATTGATGCGCCACATGGCAATAAGAATAGCAATATTGAGTGAGGCGTAGAGATTGGAAGCAAGCGAGGCACCCCAACTTTGTTCAATAGCAAGTTGTTCCCCAATTTTGAAGATGAGTATTGTCGTGACGAGCGTGATGGCAAAATGCTGCACGTAGGCCACCCAAGCACCAAAACGGGCAATAGGAGTTTTTTTGCCAGAGATGCGGTCTTGTTCTCGATCACGGAAGTTGTTAACAACCAAAAGAGCATCGATGGCAATGCCCGAAATGAGGGCAAGTAGCCACATTTCTGAAGGAAACAAATCAAGAATGCCCGAGACTTGAGTTGCTTCTGAGGAGAACACTGCTTGCGTGTAGTAGGTGCCTGCTACAGGAACAATGCCGAAGAAAAGTAATACCAGTACGTCACCCAAACCTAAATAACTAAGTTTGGTTGTGTATAGGAAAGAAAAGATGACGCACATTATACCTAGTAGAATCAGTTCAAACCCACCCCAAAGTAGGTGCTCGATAGAGCAAGCAAGAATGCCGAATCCGAAAATGATGCATACTAATACGGAAAAGAAAATGGCAAGATTCATGGTGCATGGTAAAACCCACCCTTGGGCACATGCACGTGGAGGTCCCAGTCGATCCTCTCGATCTGTTCCCTTTAGATAATCATAGATGTCATTGACAAGATTTGCAACAATTTGCATGCCGCAGGCAAACAATGCGCAAAAAATAGCCACTTTAGTCTGCATGCATCCGTTATGATGTGCAAGTGCTGTGGCAAGCATGACTGGAATTAAGGCTCCTGTTAGGGTAACTGGTCGTGCTGCCTTAATCCAGGCTTGTGGCGAATTAAGCTTTATGGTTTTCAAGGTTAACAAAATTTTTAGTATTTTTATGTCTGTAGAATAGCCACAGAACAATTATATTAGTATTCTGATTATTTGAAACCTGTGTACATGCGGCACAATCCCATAGTGAATGCCTTGACTTTGACATCATGGAAACCGGCTTCATGCATCATTTGGCAAAAAGCATCGGGTTTGGGGAATTTGAGAACTGAAACAGGTAGGTATTTATAAGCCTCTTTGTTTCCCGAAACAAGTCCGCCAAAGAAAGGCAGAATGTGTAGGAAATAGAGTTTGTAACCAAAGCGCAAAATTGGGTTGAGGGGTACTGAGAGCTCCAGTACGCATACTTCACCACCAGGACGAAGCACACGATTCATCTCCTTTAGTCCTATAGGAATATGCTCAAAGTTTCTCACACCGAATGCAACAGAGATTGCGTCAAGACTATCATTTTCGAATGAAAGAGATTCGCAGTCATCAACTTTGAGGCTGATATTGTAACCCAGTTCAGCTATTTTTTTGCGTCCAATCTCGAGCATGCCTTCCGATATGTCTGCGCCATATATGTTTGGCACTCCAGCTTTAGCAAGTTCAATAGCAAAATCACCGGTGCCACAGGCAATGTCAAGTACCTGTTTGGGCGAATGACTTACAATTTCTTTAACGGCTTTCTTTCGCCATCCTTTGTCGATGTTGAGCGAAAGGATATGGTTGAGTTTATCGTATGTTGGTGCGATGTCGTTAAACATCTTTACCACGAAGGATTTTTTTGCCATTGTAGTTCGTTCGATAGAATAATACTTTGAGCATGTAACATCAGTCGAGAAGATACTGATGGCGATTGCTCTAAATTATATAATGTGTCACCAATAATAGGATGGTCTAATCCAAATGGTGACGCTGCATGGAGACGAAGTTGGTGGGTTCTGCCAGTGATAGGCATGAACTCTACAAGAGTACGATTCTCTTTTCGTTCAATAACCCTGTAGCGTGTTATTGCATTTTTACCAAATTGCCAGTCTACCGTTTGCCGTGGTCGATCGTCGGGATTGACACATATGGGTAAATTGATAATGCCACAATTCGAGGGCAGATATCCTTCAAGCCAAGCGATGTAGCTTTTGTGAAATTGCCTCTGTTCAAAACCCTGCTGTAACCATTTATGAGTTTGTGCATCTTTGGCAGCAACCAGAATGCCTGATGTGGCTTGATCTAGACGATGTGCAAGCATGTTAGGTAGTTTGCATTCTGGATGGTGCTGCTTCAGCCATGCTTCAACATTGGGTTGCCTTAGATCTTTAGCAGGAGATGAAAGAAGCCCAGATGGCTTTTCGATTACTACCAAATGATCATTCTCATAGATGATTACAGGGGCACCATGTGAGGGTTCTGCCTCTGTGGCTTTCCCTTGATCTTGCATAAAATAGGCCAATATTGGGCTGCACTTCTCTATACAACTGGGATAAAACTGACGATGAACGCGTCTGATTTTTCGAGGCGATTGTCCGAACCAAAATTCTGCTAATGCTATAGGTTTTAGGTTGTGCTCAATCGCATATTGCCAAAGACGAGGAGCTGCACATTCGCCAGAGCCTCCAGGAGGAAGGCTTCTTTTTGCGTCAGTAAAAATATCAAGTATATTACGATAAGTGCCCGACTGGGAAGTTGAGACAAAGTTGAAATGCGAGAAGATTTTTAACTGCAAATTTTGCGATAATTCTTTACGCTTTTCTTTAAGAACTCGCGTCTTTGGGTTATCTATTCCCTGAAGTTCATTTATCTGTTTGTTGATATTTGAAATTTCTTCATCTTCTTGCAGATAAAAATCATCGGGATTGGCCAAATCGTAGACAGGAGGAACAAAATAATGCTCGGGATCTTCAAGTCCGTTGACAACACCGCTGTACGCTTTTAGTATGGTGCCATCTTCACACAGCATGGCTCCTAACATTTTGCCTTGCTCGAAAAGTTGGGCCCACTGTGGGTGTTGCTCTATGTAAAAGCAAATATCATCCGCAGCCACTCTGAGCAGCGGGTGCGGATGATATATATAGGGATTATTGATCATTAGTCCTGCTTCTCGCCGCCACGATGGTCAGGGCGATTGAATGCGTCACCAAATGGACGGTTGCCGCGATCCTGACGAGGTTCACGACGTGGGCGTTCGTCACGACGTGGACGATCCTCGCGACGTGGACGCTCACCACGATCCTCACGACGTGGACGTGCCTCTGGTTCTACATAACCCTCTGGCTTTGGCTTGAGTGCCTTGGCCGAGAGACGGAACTTACCAGTCTTCTTATCAACCTCGATGAGCTTCACTGTTACGATGTCGCCCTCCTTAATACCGGTTTCCTCCATGGTTTCATAACGCTTCCAATCAATTTCTGAGATATGGAGCAAACCATCCTTACCTGGCATAAACTCTACAAATGCACCAAAGGTCTGAATGTTCTTTACTGGACCAGTATAGATTTCGCCCTCCTCAGGGATAGCTACGATAGCCTTGATCTTAGCTACTGCAGCATCGATAGAAGCCTTGTTGGCTGAAGAGATTGCAACGTGACCCTTGCCATCTGCCTCATCGATGGTAACCACAGCACCAGTTTCTTCCTGAATACCCTGGATAATCTTACCGCCAGGGCCAATGATAGCACCGATGAACTCCTTGTCAACATCGAAAGCAACCATGCGTGGAGCATGCTCCTTAAGATCCTCACGGTGGTTAGGCTGAGCCTCGAGCATACAGTTAAGGATGTGTGCACGACCCTCCTTTGCCTGATTGAGAGCCTTCTCAAGAATTTCGTATGAGAGGCCATTGCACTTAATATCCATCTGAGTAGCGGTAATACCCTTCTCTGTACCGGTTACCTTGAAGTCCATATCGCCGAGGTGGTCCTCATCGCCAAGAATGTCGGAAAGAACGGCATACTTAGGAGAATTCTCATCCTTGATAAGACCCATGGCAATACCAGACACTGGACGCTTCATTGGGATACCAGCATCGCGCATAGCGAGAGTGGCACCACAGGTAGAAGCCATAGAAGAAGAGCCGTTAGACTCGAAAATGTCAGAAACTACACGTACAGTGTAAGGATAACCCTCAGGAATCATGCCCTTAACAGCACGCCAAGCCAAGTGACCGTGGCCAATCTCGCGACGGCCTACACCACGCTGAGCCTTAGCTTCGCCAGTCGAGAATGGAGGGAAATTATAGTGGAGGAGGAACTTGTCGTAGCCATTGCGGAGCACGTCATCGACCATCTTCTCATCCATCTTAGTGCCGAGAGTACAGGTAACGAGAGCCTGAGTCTCACCTCGGGTGAAGATAGCAGAACCGTGAGGGCCTGGAACGTAATCTGGCTCAATCCAGATAGGACGAACCTCATTGAGTGCACGGCCGTCAAGACGAGTACCCTCGTCAAGAACGCAACGACGCATTGCTTCGCGCTCAACATCGTGGAAATAGCGAGCCACCATACCAAGTACTTCTTCGTCCTCGCGCTTCTCCTCTGGGAGGCTTGCGATGAAATCGTCGTGAATCTGGGTGAATGCTGCCTCACGCTCGTGCTTATTCTTATTACCGCTCTTGGCAATATCATAGCAACGCTGGTAGCTGAAGTCATGGCACTGCTGTTTGAGCTCCTCGTCATTAACTTCGTGGCAGTATTCGAATACAGGCTTGCCTACTGCTTCCATCAACTCCTTCTGCACTTGGCAGTGAGCCTTGATGGCCTCGTGAGCAGCCTTGAGAGCACCGAGCATATCCTGCTCAGAAACCTCATCCATTTCACCCTCAACCATCATGATGTTCTCATAGGTAGCACCTACCATGAGATCCATATCTGCATCCTTCATCTGCTCGAAGGTTGGGTTGATGACGAATTCTCCATTAATACGCACTACGCGTACCTCTGAAATAGGACCCTCAAAAGGAATGCCCGAAACGGCCATAGCAGCAGAAGCTGCCAAACCTGCCAATGCATCTGGCTGGTTCTCCTTATCTGAAGAATAAAGGGTTACGTTAACGAAGGTCTCAGCGTGATAGTTGCCAGGGAACAAAGGACGAAGGCAACGGTCGATGAGGCGGCTGGTGAGGATCTCATAGTCGCTAGCCTTACCCTCGCGCTTGGTGAAACCGCCAGGGAAACGACCTGCTGACGCATATTTTTCTTTGTACTCCACGGTAAGTGGCATAAAATCAGTACCTGGAGTTACGTTTCTTGATGTACAAACGGTGGCCAAAAGCATAGTGCCACCCATACGAAGCTCAACAGCACCATCGGCCTGCTTCGCAACCTTACCTGTTTCGAGAGTGATGGTTCGGCCGTCGCTCAAGGTAATGGTTTTCTTAATTGGATTAACCAAATTGTTTACCATAATATTTTTATTTTTCCTTAATCTATTAGAGATTTTCGGCCGCAAAGGTAGTAATTTTGCCCATTCTTCCCAAGAAAAATGCGAAAAAAATGCAAAAACATTGAAGAAATGTTGCAAATTCTTGTTCTTTTCCAAATTTAAGCCTATCTTTGCCGCGCTAATTATAAAAGCTATCCGTTTTTTTACAGCGATATGAAAAAATATACATTAT
>JAUNCV010000083.1 GCA_030526445.1 Bacteroidales bacterium
GTTCTTACTGCCAAGTTGGCTCTCACTTTCTAAAAGCTTTCCATTATGAACAAATATATTCTCTATACACTGTCTTTGGCTGCTACCACTTTTGCAGCTTGCGAAGATCTTGACTTCGACGATCCAACAACTTTGACCAACGAAGAGGCCGTCGAGAAGATTGCTACTTTCAACTACACCTTGACAACAGGTGCCGTTCAGAATCTTTTCTTTGCAACCACCGACGAGGCTGGTATTCACTTCAGTTTGCTGGCCGACCAGACTACCAATACCAATGGTTCGCGTAACTGGTGGAACTATGCTCAAGAGCCTCGCATCCGCATTCTGAACAGTTCTACCGAACGTTCTTACAGCGCATCGCTCAATACTTTTTTCAGCAGTTTTAGCCAGGCTAATCTCGATGCTACCAAGGTAATCGACTTCCTCGAAGACCAGAATGCTACAGCCTTCGATGACAACGGAAAAGACCGCACAATAGACTGCTTGATAGCTGCTTACTACGTAAAAGGTGTTTCGCAAGGTTATCTCGGAGCCATCTTCGACCGCGGCATTATTGTTGACGATGTCAAAGAAAGCCGTCGCGACTATAACGACTCTTATAAGGATCTTATCGCCAATGGCATTAAGCATATCGATAAGGCAATCCAGTTAGCCGAATCAGCGCCTTCGTTCAAATTCGACTTTCTGAAGAATCAGGAGATTGACAAAAAAACCTTCCTGCAGATTGCCAACACTGAGGCTGCAAAAATTCTTGCTGCTCAGGCTCGCGAGAAAAAAGAAGCTGAACAGTTGGGTGCCGATTATTGGAAGCGTGTTTACAACTACGCCTCAAAAGGTATCGAAAAAGATGTTATCTTCACTTATGTTTCGGGCGGTTACTACAACGAGCAGCTCCACCAGCTGACCTACGACTACAACGGTCATGCCTACCTGCAGGCCGACGTCAAACTTCCTCACCTGGCCGACAAAACCCACACTTATCCAGCCTCATATCCCGAGGATGACACGGTGTTGGGCGCAATTGAATCAGAAGATCCTCGCTTCTCTGAATACTTTGCCTACGACTCTGAATTTGGCATCATGATGTCTGCCCGTGGCCGCTGGTTGTTCAGCAACTACAAGCGTGTTCGCTGGCACAACAGCAACAATGCACTGAATATCGAGGGAGCTATCAATCCATATCTTTTGGCCGAAGAGTTGCGTCTGATCAAAGCCGATGCTCTCTACTTCCAGCACGATTATGCCGGAGCGGCTGCCATCCTCAACGAAGCCTCTGCCGCCCGCAAGGCCAAAGGCAAACTGGCCGATGTTGCTGCCGACGCAAAAGCCATTGAAGATGCTATCCATTATGAATATGCCATCGAGATCGACGGCCTTGGAGGCGCTTTCGAGCCTTTCGGTTACATGCGTCGTCATGATTTGCTTCAGGGTGGCACTCCTACACAATATCCTGTTCCTCAGACCGAACTTGAGGTGATTGGCTTGGATGTATATAGCTTCGGTGGCAAACAGTACGCCGGCGAACGAGGCATCTGGGGCGAGCTTGCTACAGCCGAAGACAAAGGCTGGAAGGCTTCAAGATAAGCAACAAAGGCAATAACCAAAACTAATGAAAATGTTTTGAACTATGAGAATTAAGCAGATTTTGATTATTTCAGCATCACTTGCCCTTCTGACAGCAACGCCAGCATGGGCCCAAAATAAAAAGGCTGCAAAGCCTCAGGTGGTGCAGAAAGTATATAAAGATAAGGCAGCCACACGTGCTCTTGCACAAATCGATGCCGACTTTGCCACATACGATGCTTTGCAGAAGCAGATCTGGCGCCTTGGCGAACTTGGTTTTCTTGAACATAAAAGTGCAGAACTGCTCGAAAATCAGCTCGAAAGTGCAGGTTTTAGCATCGAAAAAGGTGTGGCCGATATGCCATCGGCTTTCACAGCACGCTTTGGCAGCGGCAAGCCGGTGATTGGCATTCTGGCCGAATATGATGCGCTGCCTGGTCTGAGTCAGGATACAGTGCCCTATCGCAAACCTCTTGAAGAGAATGGTAGCGGTCATGGTTGCGGTCACAATGCATTTGGAGTGGGTTCGGTGGCTGGTGCTATTGCCATCAGCCAATGGCTCACCGAGAGCAAACAGGCCGGCACTGTAGTGGTGTATGGCACTCCGGCCGAAGAGGGCGGTGGCGGCAAAGTTTATATGGCACGCGATGGCGTCTTTGCCGATGCCGATGTGGTTTTCGACTGGCATCCAGCCTCTTCGCAAGGAGTTTCTACCGGCTTAGGCACCGCTATGACCATGGTCGATTTCCGCTTCTACGGCAAAAGTGCCCATGCGGCAGGTAGCCCCTGGAAAGGCCGCTCTGCACTCGATGGTGTTGAGGCACTTGACTATATGGTCAATCTCCTTCGCGAACACGTTCCTGCCAGCAGCCGCATCCATTATGTGATTGCCAATGGCGGTGAAGCTCCGAATGTGGTGCCAGAATACGCTCGCGTCAGCTATTATATCCGTTCGCCTAAGCGTGAGACTTTGGCCGAGATTCAGAAATGGATCTTCGATGCTGCCGATGCTGCAGCCTTAGGCACACAAACTCGCGTAGAGAAAGAGATTATCTGCGGTTATTATGAAAAACTGCCTAACCGCCTGTTACAGCAGCTTTTGCAAGATAATCTTGAACACGTTGGCGCACCTGTCTGGGATGATCGAGAAATAGCTTTTGCCAACGAGATCAAGAAGACGCTCGATATCGACGTTCCTCTCGAAAATGCCTTCAAGATTCAACCTCTTCCCGAATTGGAAAAAGAGGGACAGGGCGGTTCGTCTGATGTGGGCGATGTGAGCTGGGTTGTTCCTAATGCAGGCTTCGGCACAGCGACCTTTGTACCAGGTTCGGCCGGACACTCATGGCAGAATGTTGCGGTCGATGGCACCACCATTGGCACCAAGAGCGCTATCGTGGCAGGTAAAGTCTTTGCACTTTCGGCCATAGAGCTTTTCCTCAATCCGAAACTGATTGAACAAGTAAAGCAAGAATTTAACGAACGTCGAGGCAACGACTTCGTTTATAAACCACTGTTGGGCGATCGTCGTCCTGCCTACGACTATCGCAAAAAGTAACAAAAGTTGTATTAATTAACGCACCGAGGGCAATATTTTGCTGCTCAGTGCGTTATTATATTATAGTTTCCGAATAAAACACTTCATTATGTTTCAGAAGAATAAACAACTTTTTATCTGGATAGGCGCTTTGCTCTTGGGCGGCGCTCTTGGCTACCTGGGACTTCCCTGGCTCAACACTGTTGCCGACTTCGTGGCCACTATTTATACACGCCTGTTTCAGTTTGTAGCAGTTCCTACCATTGCACTGGCGGTTGTCACCACACTCTCTTCACTGGGTTCTCAGGCCGAGGCTGGAAAGCTTTTTCGCAAGACAATCAGTTACACGCTGCTCACCACTTTTGCTGCGGGCATTGTGGCTCTTTTGCTCTATAGCTGGGTTGCACCGGGCAATCTGCCAGCCGAGCTGTTTGCATCGGCCGAAACCTCTGTGGCATCGAACACCGAACAACTCTCGTACCTTGACCATCTCATCAGCGTCATCCCCAACAATATCATCACGCCTTTTGCTGCGGGCAATGTGCTGAGCATCCTGCTGGTGGCGTTCGGCATGGGCATTGCTTTGGCCAAAATGCCTCAGACAGAGAATCGTGCCACGCTTTTACGCGTCATCTTTGGCTTGCAAGAGTTGCTCTTCACCGCCATTCGCGGACTCATCTGGGCGCTGCCTTTGGGCATTGTGGCCTTTGCCGCTCAGCTCTCAGCACAGATTGAGGCGGGCGTAGTTGTTGGCTCTTTGGGCAAATATGTTGCGGTCATCCTGAGCTGCAATTTCTTGCAAATCTTTGTGGTTCTGCCTCTTTTCCTGCTGGCTTGCGGACTCAATCCATGGCGCACTTTCCGAGCCATGACACCCGCTGTGCTGATGGCACTCTTCACCAAGAGTTCGGCAGCCACTTTGCCTGTCACCATTCAGTCGGCCGAAGAGCGTCTGGGCGCACAGCCTCGTGTGGCTCGCTTTGTATTGCCTATCTGCACCACGGTCAATATGAACGGCTGTGCAGCATTCATTCTGGTCACTTCGCTGTTTGTGATGCAGAATGGTGGCGTGGTCATTGATTTGCCTACCATGCTGTTGTGGCTTCTCATTGCGGTCTTCTCGGCCATAGGCAATGCCGGTGTGCCCATGGGTTGCTATTTCCTCACGCTCTCGCTCATGGCGGGACAAGGCGCACCCATCAGCATCATGGGCATCATCCTTCCTATCTTCACCATCATCGATATGATTGAAACGGCCGAAAACGTCTGGAGCGACTCCTGCGTTTGCGCCATTGTAAATAAAGAGATATAATTTTCAAGCCAATAGACTGATTCAAAGAAGGCGGCACAGAAAATGCGTCAGTGCCGCCGTTGTTTATTTATTTCAGAAAAATTAATTCACATCAATCTTCAGCTTGCTAGCCTTAACGCCCTTGCCGCTAACGGTGAGGGTCGAAAGTCCGGCCTTGTCAGTAGCCTCAACCACGAGGACAAGCTGTCCCTTGAAAGCCTTCATGGCTGGGTTGGTGAAGACTTCGAGCGAAGTGGCATCGCCATTACAGCAAGAGTTGAACTTGGCCGATGCGCCCTTGACCGAGAAGCTGAGCTGGGTGTCGGCCTCAGGGCAGAGGTTGCCGTCTTTATCAACCACACGCACGGTGACGAAAGTGAGGTTCGGACAGTCGAGTGCGCGGCCCTTTTCATCGAGCGGAATAGCATTCATGGCGTCACGGTCGGCCACAAGCTCAATGTGGTGAGGCTTACCGGCTGTGCGAACAACCTCTTCGGCCACCGCCTTGCCGTTGGCATCATAAGCCACCACTTTCAGTTCGCCTGGCTCATAAGCCACATCCATCCAGCGGAGACGATAACGGTCCAATCGGTTCTTGCCCTCTGGTGCGTTCGGATTAGCAAAGAGCGAATAGCCGCCCCATGGCATTGGCTCCTGAATGCGGTCAGCCTCATAATCTTCGAGCGAAATGTCTGAGTGCTTCTTTCTTCCCTGGCTCTTGCCATTCACAAAAAGCTCAGCCTCAGGATAATTGGTGTAGCAGAAAACAGGAGTCTTCTCGCCCTCTCGGCCCTGCCAGTTCCAGTGAGGCAAGAGGTGCAAAGTCTCTTTCTCAGGTGCCCAGTGTGTGCGATAAAGCCATACACGATCCTTTGGCAGACCGGCCAGGTCATAGATGCCGAAATAAGAGCTGCGCGATGGCCAATATTCGTCGTATGGAGTTGGTTCACCCAGGTAGTCGAAACCGGTCCACACAAACTCGCCAATCACCCAAGGGCACTTGTCCTGATACATCCAGTCATCGTCGGGCAAGTTGCTCCAGATGCACGATTCGAGGTCGTATGACGAAATCTGACCATCTTCATAAGCTGTGCCATGTTCCTCTGTTACAGGGAATTTGTACACACCACGACTCGATACGGTCGATGCAGTTTCCGAGCCCAACACAATGCCCTTAGGCGACATTTCGAGACCTTTCTTATAAACATGCAAGCGATAGTTGAAGCCCACAATGTCGCTCTCCTGCCAAACGCCACTATACATAGGCGCCTCGCCTTGGTCGCAACCCTGAGTACATGGGCGGGTGCCATCCAAAAGGTGTATAAGGTCTTGAATCCTACGCGTGTAAGTCAAACCTGTTGCATTGCCCTGGTCTGGAATTTCGTTACCGATGCTCCACATCACAATGCTTGGGTGGTTGCGATGCACCTTCACAAGGTTCGTAAAGTCGCGCTCCCACCAGTCTTCAAAGAAGCGTGAGTAGCCATTCTTGCACTTAGGAAAAACCCACATGTCGCACGATTCGGCCATGACAAGCATGCCCATTTCGTCGCAAATATCCATCTGCCAAGGTGCTGGCATGTTGTGCGAAGTGCGGATGGCGTCGCAGCCCATCTCTTTGAGCAAACGCACCTGACGGCGGAAGGCATCCTTATTGAATGCAGCGCCCAACGGGCCCATATCGTGATGCAGACAAACGCCCTTGAACTTGCGCACCTGACCATTGAGCTTGAAGCCCTCGGTAGTGTATTCAATATCGCGAATACCCACGGTTGTGGTCTGCAAGTCCCACTCCTTATCGCCCTCCATGAGGCGGGTTTCGAGCGTGTAGAGTGCAGGATGTTCAGGGCTCCAGAGCTTGGCATTCTTTACGACAAGAATATCAATAGCCTCCTGACTGTCATTAACATCCTTTGTTTTTTCGGCCACAACATTGCCCGAAGCATCTTTCAAGGTGTGTGTTACCTTGAGCTTCACGCCAGGCTGAACATCGCGCGTCTTGGCCGAAATCTTGAGACGAGCCTCTTCGGCCATAGTAGCATCGGCATTTACGCCCTTGACCATTGTGGTTCGTGCAAAAGTGTCCCAGGTTTCAAGGGCAATATGCTGGCTAAGTTGCAAGCGAACAGGACGATAGAGGCCAGCGCCCGGATACCAGCGGCTCGATTCCTCAACATTCTGCAAATGCACTGCCAACGTATGCTTGCCGGGCAAGAGTTTGCCCTCCATGCTTCGGTCACGAGGCAGCGCGTTTGTTATATCAATTTTAAAGGTGTTATAGCCATATGCCCAATAGCCAACCTCCTGACCATCAAGATAGACGCGAGGTTCGGCCATGGCGCCATCGAACACCAGTTCGGCATGGCTATAGCCTTCGGGAATCTCAATTTCGGTGCGATACCAGCCTTCGCCAATCCAGGGCAAAGAGCCCGAGCGGCCGGTCTTTTCGGTGGCTTCGGTCTCGCCATTCTGCACAATGGCCACAACCTGTTTGTCAATCTCTTTGTCGAAAGGACCGCTGATGGCCCAGTCGTGCGG
The DNA here is from genome assembly GCA_030526445.1 of Bacteroidales bacterium. GTDB lineage: Bacteria > Bacteroidota > Bacteroidia > Bacteroidales > UBA3663 > Liminaster. The sequence continues at coordinate 6,930 of JAUNCV010000083.1, forward strand.
GATGGATACTTTCTGCCACTTGGCGTCATTAAAATCGGTTTGCTCTGCTCCCTGTGCAGCGCCCTTCTGGAACTTCCAGCCACTCAGCAGCAGCTGTTCGTTGCGCTGAGCCAAGGCATTGGCCATGAGGGCCGAAAACAGTGTCAAAGTTAGGATGCGTTTCATATTTTAAGTTGGATTTTTACACTCATTGAGAGTTATTTTACGAAAATTCGGTGCAAATCTACACAATAAAAAAAGAATATCAATGTTTTTTGCACACATTTTAAATAAATAGCTGCATTTTGCATCGATATTCATTTCTTTTTGATTTTCCCATAGTTTTCGAGCCTTCTCTGATGGTGAATTTCATCTTTTTTGACAAATAAAAAGATAACTTCAGTAATACCCAAATTTTAGGGTTCTATGATGATCGAGGCTTATCTTAATAGAAGACCAAGGCTCATCTTAATAGAAGGGTCGGCAAAGGCTTAAGAGAAGGGCAAAAAATAACTCTCTGCCGAGAGAGAAAAATTTTCCTCGGCAGAGAGTTAAAATTTCGGGTTCGGAACAAGTATCAAAATTCGATGACGAAGCCGCCACGAGGCAGCAGTTCGAGACCTGACACATTGCCAGCAGACTGCTCAATAAAAGTCCATGGCTGCTCAGGAATGCCCGAATCGGCAAACATGAGGCCGGCCTTAGGGAGATTGAAGTCTGGAAGCGTCATTGGCTCATCGGTGCCATTGATGCCGGCAATATACTGCTTATCGCCCAAACGACGATACATAATTACATATTTGCCAGGATCGCCAGCGAGGAGCTCAGTCTCATCCCAAACCGATGGGAGATTGGTGAAAAAGTCACGAACCTGCTGTGGCTGTGAGAGATAAGCCGAAGGACGATCGGCCAGATGCTGCAAACCCGACTCAAAGAGTACGGTGAGCGCCAACTCATGACCATGGGTGGTGATGTGTGGATGCTGCGAGTCGGTGAAGGTGCATGGAGTATAGTCCATTGAACCAATCACACCACGAGTAAATGGCAAAGTGGCGTTGTGGCAAGCGGCTTTGTTGGTGAGCACAGGCTTGTTGTTATACCACTCAGCGCCATAAACTGCCTCGGTGCTGAGGAGGTTAGGATAAGTGCGCATCCAGCCGCGAGGAATGGTAGCACCGTGCAGATTGACGAGCAAATGATGCTTGGCCGCACACTCAAGAAGCTCGATGCAATAGTTCATGCAACGCTCTTTTTCCTCTTCGAAGAAGTCGATCTTGACACCGGCAACACCATGATCTTCACACCATTGGAACTCACGCTCGCGGTCTTCAGGCTTATTAAGACGGTATTTTGGACCCGGAGCGCCATCAATCCAACCGGTGGTAGAGTTGTACCATATCATTGGCTTCACGCCCTTGCTGTGAGCATAGTTGAGCGCATCCTCAATGTTGCCGCCATTGCCCATTTCGTCCCATTCGGCATCGATGAGCATGTATGGAAGCTTGAGTTCGGCAGCCATGTCAATGTACTGACAGATAATCTGATAGTCGTTCGAACCATGGTTGTAAGCCCAATAAATCCATGAAACGACGCCTGGCTGAATCCACGAAGTGTCTTCGACCTTAGATGGCGAAGCGAGATCGGTCACGAGAGTTGACTTTACCACCTGCTTCAAATCGCCCATGATGCAGACACGCCAAGGAGTTTGCCATCCGGTTTGCACTGTGCTCTCCATCTCATCGGGCTGCACCTGATAATGACCAGGTTCAATAGAAAAGAAGTTCGAAGCTGCGTGACCGGTGGTAATGTCAGACTCGGCGAAGAGCGCAT
>JAUNCV010000084.1 GCA_030526445.1 Bacteroidales bacterium
AAAAATACAAAGAAAAACTTTATGCGTTTTTCGATAGAAAGATTTGGGGGAAAGATTCAGGCTATTTTTCGATGAAACCTTTGAGCAAAAAAAGAAACCCACTACCAAAATGATAGTGGGCTTTGAGATTGAATCCTAAAACAGGATTATTTGAGAGTAGCACGCTTAGCGGCTGCCTTCTCAGCCTTAGCAGCAGCCTTCTCAGCCTTCTGCTGAGCCTTGATAGCTGCCTTCTCGGCCTTGATCTGAGCCTTCTGAGCGGCGATGTTCTTGTCGATTACCTTCTTCTGACTCTTCATCAACTCAATCTTGTCCTTGAGGGCATTAACGTCCTGCATGTACTGTGAGTTTGATGGATCGAGCTTAACCTTAGCCTTAGCTGCGTTCAACTCATGCTTAGCGATTTCGAGTTCAAGAGCAATGCGCTTGCTATCAGCCTGATCGCTCTCAATATCAGCAAAGGCAGGCATAGCTACCATGCAAAGTGCTGCTACGAAGAATGACTTAACAAACTTTTTCATAGGGTTATAAAATTTATAAAGAGTTATAACGGATGATTACTTGATAACATCAACACCCATCCATGGGATAAGAGCCTCTGGTACCTTGATGCTGCCATCAGGCTGCTGGTAGTTCTCCATGATCGAAGCTACGATACGTGGAAGAGCGAGCGCTGAACCGTTGAGAGTGTGGCAGAGTTCGGTCTTCTTGTCTGAAGCGCGACGATAGCGACACTTGAGACGGTTAGCCTGATAAGTATCGAAGTTAGACACTGAAGAAACCTCGAGCCAACGATGCTGTGCAGCACTCCATACCTCAAAGTCGTAACATACGGCAGAAGTGAAGCTCTGATCGCCACCACAGAGGCGGAGAATACGGTATGGAAGACCGAGCTTCTGGAGAAGACCCTCAACATGCTCGAGCATCTCCTTGTGGCTCTCTGCTGAGTGCTCAGGAGTATCGATGCGAACGATCTCAATCTTTGAGAACTCGTGGAGACGGTTGAGACCGCGAACGTCCTTACCATAAGAACCTGCCTCACGACGGAAACACTGAGTGTAAGCGCAGTTCTTGATTGGGAGTTCCTTCTCGTCGATAATTACATCGCGATAAATATTGGTTACAGGAACCTCTGCTGTTGGGATGAGATAGAAATCATCGAGCTCACAGTGGTACATCTGGCCCTCCTTATCAGGCAACTGGCCAGTGCCGTAACCAGACTCCTTGTTAACAACTGTAGGAGGCATAATCTCCTCATAACCAGCCTTAGCAGCCTCGGTGAGGAAGAAGTTGATGAGAGCACGCTGCAAACGAGCGCCCAAACCACGATAAACAGGGAAACCTGCGCCAGTAATCTTAACGCCCAAATCGAAGTCAATGAGGTTGAGATTCTTAGCGAGCTCCCAGTGAGGCAGCTTAGCTGAGTCGATTTCTGGATTAGCATCCCAGTTACCAACAGTATCCTTGCCAACGACGCACTCCTTAAGGTTTGACTTAACTACCCAGTTATCCTCGGCGCAAGTACCCTCTGGAACCTCATCGTATGGAATATTAGGAATCTGGCAGAGCATGGTAGTGATCTCCTGCTCGATGCTGGTCTTCTTCTCATCGAGATCCTTGTTGATGCCCTTGAGTTCAGCCACGCGAGCCTTAGCAGTCTCAGCCTCCTCCTTCTGGCCGTTCTTCATGAACATGCCAATGCTCTTAGCGAGCTTGTTGGCCTCAGCAAGATTTGCGTCGAGCTCCTGCTGAGTAGCCTTGCGCTCCTGATCCTTTGCAATGACAGCATCAATAGCCTGCTTTGCATCAGCGAAGTGCTTCTTATTCAAACCGGCAATGACGCGATCGTACTGCTCGGTGATCAATTTCAAAGTTAACATAGTATAAATTAACAGTTAATAATTAACAATTAACATGCCAAATTTGCCTAAAAAACAGAAAAAGGCAATCGACAACCGAATTCTCAGATGTCAATTGCCTTTATAAGTTTCCTTGTACTGACGAATTATGCCAGTGGCTCAACTGAAACGTAAGACTTGTTCTCGCGCTTCTTAGCGAAAACTACCTTACCGTCGATGAGAGCGAAAAGGGTATCGTCCTTACCAATACCTACGTTGAGGCCTGGGTTGTGCTTGGTACCACGCTGACGAACGATGATGTTGCCAGCCTTAACGATTTCGCCACCGAACTTCTTAACACCGAGTCGCTTGCTATGTGACTCACGGCCGTTCTTCGAACTACCTACACCTTTCTTGTGTGCCATAGTGCTTTCTTTCCTTTCTTTTTAATAAGCGAAAACGCTTGGTTATGCATTAATAGACTTAATTAACACCTCGGTAAAGTGCTGACGCGAACCTACGAGCTTATCGAAGCCCTTACGACGGATCTTGTGGAACACCTTAATCTTCTTACCACGAAGCTCAACCTGTGAAACTTCAGCTACAACCTTAGCACCCTCAACAACTGGAGTACCTACGGTGATAGCACCATCGTTGTTAACGAGGAGCACCTTCTCGAAAGTGATCTCGTCACCAACCTTTGCACCTGCGATGTTCAAAACGCAGATCTTCTGATTAGGCTCAACATTGAACTGCTGGCCCTGAATCTCAACAATTGCGTACATTGTTATAAATAAAAACTTAAAATAGTTTCTCCGCGAGGCGACTTCCCAACCCTTGGGTCGTACTTTATCTGAGCCTCAACTCGGAATCAGCGCGCAAAGATATTCATTTTTAATGAAGTATTCATCTTCAATCAATCAAATATTCAATATCTAAGCAAATTTTACTTTATTTTTGTATTATTTTCAACCTCTAAATATCAATTCAGAGCATTTCGACCAAGAATTTCCAGAACTTTTTGATCGATTCAACCTCCACACTTTCCTGTGGACTGTGTGGATGGTGAATGGTAGGACCGAAACTAACAATCTCGAGTTCAGGATAGAGCGAGCTGAGAATACCGCACTCAAGACCGCAGTGCACACTGCTGACTTTGAGCTCGGTGCCGAAAAGACTGGCATACTTGCGTTTGCATCGTTCAACAAGCGGAGCGCCCAAAGGAAGTTCCCAACCACTATAAGGTGCCGTGAAATCGACCTTCATGCCACCCAAAACGAAGCAACTCTGAAGACGTGAAGCCAAGGCGCGTTTCATCTCGTCGTTAAGACTACGAACAAGCATAACAACATTAGCGACACCTTCGGACGAAGTATAGACAGAAGCAAGATTGCTGGATGTTTCGACCACAGATGGAAGATCGGGCGACATGCGAAGAACGCCATCGTGAGCGGCTTCAATACAGTTGAGAAGATCGTCTTGTATCTCTTCAGGAATCAAAGCTGCAGGCATCTCAACAGCCTGAGCGGTGAGGCTAACACCTTCATCGACCCCACGAAGTTCGTATTTGAAGAGCTCGTTGTAATATTCAACCTCCTGCATTAACTCGTCGGCAACTTCGGCCGGAACAGTAATGAGGGCTTCGGCTTCGCGAGCAATGGCATTGCGCAAAGTGCCACCAACGAACGAAGCAAGACGAGCCTCATAGCCAACAACCACATGCTTAAGGAAGCGGGTCATGAGCTTCACTGCATTTCCTCGACCCAAATGGATATCCATGCCCGAGTGTCCGCCCTTCAGTCCTGTAATGCTGAGACGAACAGCCACGTCACCCTCTGGGAGGTTTTCGTCCATCTTGTAGCGAAGTTTGGCAGTGAGATTAACAGCGCCAGCACAGCTCACCATGAGTGTTCCCTCCTCTTCAGTATCGAGGTTATAGAGATATTTGCCCTTGAGCCAGCCTGCTTCCATGCCACGAACGCCAGTCATACCGGTCTCTTCATCGACAGTGAAGAGAAGCTCGAGCGGAGCATGACTTATTTCAGGATGCTTCATGATGGCAAGCATAGCGGCCACACCCACGCCATTGTCGGCACCCAAGGTTGTGCCTGTAGCCATGATGAGTTCGCTATCGGGATACTCATCGCTCTGCCCCACTGCTACACGCTGCAGTTTGAGGCCATCGTGCTGCCAGTTATGCTGGGTAGTGGCATCGGTTTGAGGAACCATATCCATATGTGCCTGCAAGATGACACCTGGCTCAGATTCACGACCAGCAGTAGCTGGCATCGTTACCTTGACATTGCCCACAGCATCAGTTTCGACCTCAACGCCACACGCTTGTGCACATTTTATAATATACGCGCGAATCTCGTCAAGACAGCCCGAAGGATGAGGAATCGCACACAATTTTTCAAATTCTTCAAAGACAAACATAAATTTGTTTTTTAACAAGGATATTAGAGAATCATTTGTTTCGATTGAGCATAACAACTACCATCGCATAAAGACCAAGGAGGAGAACAAAACCTTGCTCAAGGCTCCAGCTCACCCAGATGAAGGTCTGCACTGGTGCATCGGAAAGTTCTTGACCGATGCCATAGCAGAGAAGCGCTGTGCCCACAGCATAATGCCAAGGACCCAATCCGCCCTGCACCGGTAAGACGAGCGAGAGACTGCCCATGATAAAAATGGCCAATCCAGCCCAAGCGTCAAGATGCTCGGTAAAGCCAAAGAAGTAGCAACAGGTATAGCTGTTAACATAGTAGCAGAACCACAAGAACAGGCTCCATGCGAGATAGCCCCAAAGATTGGGCACATCTTTAATGCCCTTGATGCCAACCCACATATTATATATAAAGCCTGCGACCTTCTGATAGAACTGAGTTCGCTTGAGAAATTTTGAACAAAGCAGCACTAAAACTACTGCCACAATGCAAGCACCCAAAAGCCAAGGAGAAGTAAAGAGGTCGATTACTTTCTGTCCGCCATCACTTCCGGCAAGGAAGCTCACAAAATGTTCTTGTTCATGCAATATTGCCATCAGTAGCATTACACCAGCCACAATCATATCGACCAAGCGTTCACTCACCATGGTGCCAATAGTGGTACTGAAAGGCAATCCGTAACGAGTAGCAATGTAACTGCATCGCCACACTTCGCCCACTCGGGGGAGTGCCAAATTCAAGCCATAGTTTCCGAAAACAGAGACAGCCATATCGTGAGCCGAAGGGTTAATACCCAAGGCTCGAAGTTGCATTCGCCAGCGCAAACCGCGGACAATGTGACTCAGCAAAGCAAATACTATCGAAACGAAAACCCATTCCCATGCAATGCCTTTCTCTATCTCTTCGAGCACAATAGGCCATTCTACCTTACGCGTAAGGCTCCAGACCATAAGAAGGCCCAGCAGCAATGGGAGAAATATCTTGAGGATTTTTTTGAGAAGTTTCTTAGAAGATTTGTTCATAATCGAAATCAGTAGAGGGGTTTTATCCCTTTTTCAATCCAAGCTTCGCCTTGTTCAACCACATCATGAACATAGCGAATGGTGGTGTTGGCGTTAAACTTGCCCAAACGAACATAAGGCTGTTCGTAGAAAGTAGGAAGCGCTTTGAGTTTGAGACAATATTCAACATTATGCTCCCACACAGCAGGATCATAGCCTAAGTTTTCGGCCATAGCAATAGCATCATAAACCTGACCCAAACCGGCATTGTAGCTTGCCAATGTGAACCAAACAAGGTCTTTTTCGACCATAGCCTGCAATGTGGTGTCTGCATCGGCATATTTCGTGATAGTCGAATCTTTGGCCACAGCAATGCGTTTACGTAAAGCTCGTTCAAGATTCACCAGCAAGCGAGAGGCGGTACGGATACTCCACCTTACATCGGACATCGAGTCTTCGGGACAACCCATAGCAAGCGCTGTCTGCGGCATAATCTGCATAATGCCCTGAGCACCTCGTGACGAAACCAAATCATCACGGAAATTAGACTCATGCTTGCAGATCGATGCCAACATTCGCCAGTCCCAGCCCACTGAATCGGCATACTCCACAAAGAGGTCATCGTAGCCGGTGAGGCTGCCATCGTCTTTGCGCTGCAGTTTGAGGTGGTCAGAAGCTCTGCGCTTGCTAAGCTGGAAGTTTTTCTTCGACCAACGATTATAGGTAGGCGCCTCAAAACGAAAACGACAGATAGAATCAATTTTTTCGGCCAAAGTATCAGCACCCACAGTCACCATCCAGGAAACCGAATCAGAACTTCCCTGAAGCGGATTGCCTAGACGAAGAGTTTCATAATAATCGCGCAAAAGTTCTCCAATATTGCTTGGCACCAAGGTGGCATCGAAGTCACCAGCAAGGAGTTGTTCGGCCATCATATCGGGCGAAACATCAGCCGCTGGCAAAGTATCAATTGCGAAGGCCTTAAGCTGCTGGCTATTAACAAATGCAGTATCAGAAAGCAGGAACCATGCATGGCTCTCTTCGACCACAGCAAGTTTGTATTTGGCCGAATCCTGTGGATTGATTTTCAACCTTTTGGCCGAAAGAATGCGGAAGTCGATAGGATAAGCATAACCGCAACCGCGATATCCCTGACGCACAGTGTGAAGGCGATGCGAATTAGGCCAAGCCACCACATCAATGTTACCTGTGCCGAGACTGTCGATAAGTTGCTTCTCAGTGGTCATGAGATGAAGGTCAAGGGTAAGACCCAATTCAGAAGCAACCTGCGAAGCCAACTCATACTCATAGCCATACCATCGGCCACGATACTGATAGGCACTGATTGAGGTGCAAATAGTACCTACACGAAGTGTGTCGCTGGCAACTACTTCGCTCCAGGTGCGGTTTCGGGTAGGCACTTCTTCGTCGAAAATGTGAACAAGATCATACCAATATGCAGCGAAACCAGCGCATAGCAATGCGCCTATCGATAACCAAACTGTAATACTTCTGTTTCTCATTTCCGAACGATTTAATTAATATTATAAGCCACTATGGGCCAATACATATTGCTTAAGAAGATCGATAGCCACAAGGTTTGAGCCGCCCTGAGGCACAATAATGTCTGCATAAGCTTTGGTTGGCTCGATGTGGAGATTGTGCATAGGCTTGATGATGCGCTGGTAACGATCAACGAGATCCTCGACCGTACGATCGCGCATGGCCACATCGCGACGAAGCACGCGAATAAGGCGCTCATCGCTCTCGGCATCAACAAAAACTTTCATGTCGAGAATCTTGCGAATCTCAGGATCGACCAATGCCATAATGCCCTCGAGAATAATAACCTGACGAGGTTCAATATGCGTACTCTGTCCCGGAAGACGGCTGCAGGTGGCATAGTCATAAACTGGTTCCTCAACCGCCTGACCATTGCGCAACATATTGAGATGTTCGAGCAACAGAGGCCAATCGAAAGCACGAGGTTCATCGAAGTTCTGTGCCCTTCGCACTTCATAGGGCAAATGGCTGCTATCTTTGTAATAGGAATCTTGTGACACAACGGTCACGGCCCCTTCAGGGAGACTTTCAACAATTTTTTTCACAACGGTGGTCTTACCGCTTCCGGTGCCACCGGCAATGCCTATAATCATGGAATATTTGGTTTATTGATTTCGGCAAATATAAGGAATATATTTAAAAATGTGTTTCTTTGGCTCGAAAAATGAGAGCAAATTTGCAATTCACACTCAAAATTGTTATTTTTGCGCACCCGCATTTTATTTTTCACTTTTACTTTTAAATATTTACTATTAAAGTGCAACCACTTTCGAAGAATATAATCAAGCTGATCCGCAGTCTTGAGCAACGCAAGTTCCGTCGCATCGAAGGCGAGTTTGTGGCTGAAGGAAACAAACTTGTTGGCGACAACTTAGGAAATCTCACCTGCCACCGTCTCATTGCAACCCGAGCTTGGTGGGAACAACATCCTGAGGCCGAAACCATGGCTCAGGAATGCTATGTTGTGACCGAAGCAGAGATGGAGCGAGTGAGTCTGCTCAATTCGCCCCAAGAGGTGATGGGCACCTTCCTGATTCCACGCGAAGAGATTGCTCCAGCACATTTGGCCGAAGAACTCAGAAACCAGCTCACAGTGGCGCTCGACGAAGTGCAAGATCCAGGCAATCTGGGCACCATCATCAGATTGTGCGACTGGTTTGGCATCCGACACATTGTGTGCAGCCCCACAACGGCCGATTGCTTTGCCCCCAAAGTAGTGCAAGCCACAATGGGAGCCATAGCTCGTGTCAAAGCACACTATACTCCTTTACCAGAGCTCTTTGGCGAGTTCAGAAAACAGGAAGTGCCCATTTACGGCACTTTCCTGGAGGGAACAGATATCTACCACACAGACCTCACTCCTCATGGCGTCATTGTGATGGGCAATGAGGGACGAGGCATCTCGGACGAGGTGCGCCAATGGGTCGATAGAAAATTATTTATTCCTCCCTACCCTGCCAATGCTCTCACTTCCGAATCGCTCAATGTGGGCATTGCCACCGCCATTTGTGTCAGCGAATTTCGCCGTCGATTATGAAAAAAATCTCTGTCATCATACTCAACTGGAATGGTGCCCAAAAAGGGTTCCTGCAGCAGTATCTGCCTTCGGTCATAGAGAACACCCCAACAGAATGGGCCGATGTTGTGGTGGCCGATAATGGTTCAACCGACCACTCGTTAGAGTTGCTGAAAGAGCAATTTCCTTCGGTCAAAGTGATTGCCTTAGAGCACAACTTTGGCTATGCAGAGGGCAACAACAGAGCTGTGAATGCTGTAGAAACGCCCTATGTTTTGCTGCTCAACGACGACGTGCGTGTAACTCCACATTGGCTTGAACCGATGGTGGACTATCTTGAC
>JAUNCV010000085.1 GCA_030526445.1 Bacteroidales bacterium
AGCAGTTTTTCTGATATTGAACCTTTGCTGCAGAGTCTTGCAGCATCGCCTGTTGCTCTCGTCTATCTTATCGATCATTCCGATAAACCCCATCTTCTCGAGTCCGAGTTGGTGGGGCTTCCCGCTTTGCGCTACCACCGTCATGTTAACAACGGCTATGGCGGCGGTCACAATTACGCCATTCGCATGGCCATCGAGGCAGGCAGTGACTTTCACCTAGTGGTCAATCCCGATGTGTGGTTTGGGCCCGAAGTGGTGCCTCAACTTGTGGCATTCATGCAGCAGCATTCGCAGGTAGGCATGCTCATGCCCAAAGTCTGTTTCCCCAATGGCAGCCTCCAGCCGCTTGTCAAGCTGCTCCCTACGCCGCTCGATTTGTTCGGTCGATTCTGCCTTCGTGGCCTCTTTTTCGGCAAGCGCAATGCCCGTTTCGAGCTGCGTCATTCGGGCTATTCTTTCCCCATCAATGCACCCTATCTTTCGGGCTGCTTCATGTTCCTGCGTCTCTCGGCTTTGGCCCAGGTGGGATTGTTCGATGAGCGATACTTCATGTATGCCGAAGACATTGACCTCACGCGCCGCATGCACCGCTGCTATCAGACCATTTTCTACCCGTCTGTGACCATCTATCACCGGTTCAACCGCCAGTCGCGTCGCAGTCTCAGGCTTTTCTTCATCCATTTCACCAATATTGTGCGCTATTTCAACCGCTACGGGTGGTTCTCCGATGCCGAGCGCCGTCTCTTCAACGAGCGCTGTCTGGCCGAGGTGCGAGCGCATGTTTCTCAGTCCGATAATATTTGAACCCCACAATAACACTAACTATGAAAAGAAATAACCTTATGGCCCTGCTGTCTGCCTTGTGCCTTGCTTCGTGCACACAGCCTTCGGCCGAGAAATTTTCTATCAGCGAAGCCGCCATCTCGCAGCTCGTCGCTGAGGTGCCTGCTGCCGATAAGGCTTTGCTCGAAAAAGGTGTGCGTCAGGCAGCCTCGCTCTGGCAGGCCGCCGATGGCTCTGAGGCCGATTTCGTGCAGTTTGTCAAGGAGAATTATGTGGCCGATGAGGCTGCCAAAAAGAGCCTCTACGATAAGTTGGCACGCGCCTCTGAAGTTATCAATGGCGCATACAATCAGCTTTCGGTCGATTTGTCAAAGCCTGTCGTCCTTTCAGGTCCGCAGCCCGATAATGTCGATTATCTCTTGAGCGAATACAGCCCTTATGCGCACTTGTCTGACGATATGTATCAGAACAAGCTCGCCTTCATCACTATGCTCAATTTTCCATTCTATTCGTTGGCCGAAAAGAACGAGCTGGGCAAGTCGTGGAGCCGCCAGGAGTGGGCTTATGCTCGCATGGGCGATAGCTACACATCGCGCGTTCCTGCCAGTGTCAAGAAGGTGGCCGGCAAGGCTTATAACGATGCCGAGAACTACATCGCCAGCTACAACATCATGATGGGCCATTTGCTCACCGACGATGGCCGCCGCCTTTTCCCCTCCGATATGTGCCTGCTTTCGCACTGGAACTTGCGCGACGAAATCAAGTCCAATTACGCTAATCTCCCTAATGCCAACGAGAAGCAGGAGATGATCTATCAGGTCATGGAGCGCATCGTCAATCAGGAGATTCCGGCCGCTGTCATCAACAATGCAGACTATGACTGGGCGCCTTATTCTAACAAAACCTGGCAGAATGGGGCAGAGGTGACCCTTCAGCCAGAGGGTGCCGAACGCTATCAGCGCATTCTCGATATCTATCATGCCGACCTCTTGGCCGATCCCTATTATTCGGGCATGCCAACCGCCATTGTGCGCAATTTTGAGGGCAGCATGGAGGTTTCGGCACAGCAGATCGAGCAGCTTTTTACCGAGCTTGTTTCGTCCGAACAGGTCAAGAAAGTGGCAGCGCTCATCAAGGAGCGTCTCGGTCGCGATCTCCGTCCTTATGACATCTGGTACGATGGTTTCAAGAGTCGCGCTTCGCTTTCGCAGGATGTGCTTTCTGAGCAGACTCGCAAGCTTTATCCTACGCCCGAGGCATTCGAGGCTGGCATGCCCGCCATGCTCATGAATTTCGGTTTCAGTCGTGAGCGTGCTCAGTATATTGCCGACAAGATCAAGGTCGAGGGCGCACGTGGTTCGGGCCATGCTCTTGGCACCATGGGTCGCGGCTACAACTCGTTCCTCCGCACTCGCATCGGCGCTACTGGCATGGACTATAAGGGCTACAACATTGCCGTGCACGAGTTTGGCCACAATGTTGAGCAGACGCTCGATACCTACGATATCGATTACTACACCCTTGCGGGCGTTCCTAACACCGGTTTCACCGAGACGCTTGCCTTCGTCTTCCAGAAGCGCGACCTTCGCCTGCTGGGTCAGAAGAGCATCATCAACGACAACACCACGCTCGATATCTTCTGGGGCATGTACGAAATCATGGGCGTTTCGCTCGTCGATATGTACACCTGGCGCTGGCTCTATGAGCATCCTGAGGCTACGGCCGAACAGCTTCGCGACAACTGCCTGCGCATTGCCAAAGAGGTGTGGAACAAGTATTACGAACCGGTTCTCGGCAGTCACGATGCCACCCTTCTGGCCATCTATTCGCACATGATCAATGCGCCTATGTATCTGCCCAACTACCCATTCGGCCACATTGTTGAGTATCAGATTGAGGAGCACTTTTCTAAGCTTCCTAACCCAGACAACATCGCGCCCGAGATTGACCGCATCTGGCGCATCGGCCGCCTCACACCCAATGCCTGGATGAACGAGGCTGTTGGTTCCGATGTCTCAACTCAGCCTATCCTCAATGCCATTGACCGCATTGTTGGCAAATAAACAAAACCACCTAAGCCTGTTTGGTTTAGGTGGTTTTTTGTTCGATAGCTTGCTCTGAGCAGACCATGCTGGCCGCTGCAATCAGCATCATCATCACATTTTTCTTGAAGCCTTTCATAGTTTTTTTCTTTTATTATTTAGCATTATGACCGAATTTTGCTTATATTCTATGCAGCAAAAGTACACCATTTTCGCGAACCTGCCAAATTTCTGCTCAAAAGAAATTACTTTCCTAAGCAAAAAAACACCTATACCCCGCTAAAGAGGCGGGGCATAGAGAAGTCAGCATATTCAATTGTGATGTCGCTTTTACCCTATTCCTTGGCCACATTGTCTGTAATCAGATTCCCACTTAATCTTATATCGTAGCATTGAGAAAAAAGCAAGCGAGGGTGTAGTCTGGGAGATCAAAATCTGGCAAAAAATAGCGAAAAGAGCAAAAAAACGTCAAAAGATTGCAATTTCGCAATTTTTTTGAGCAAAAAAGCAAAAGTTGGTCAACTATGAAAATTATTCAGAAAGAATACGTATATTTGTACCCAGTTTCGCGCGCATTTCTGCGTGCATGTAAACAAAAGGAAATATTATATATTTCGTAAGTTTTTCTTTTTGTTAAAAGGTTGTTAATTTTGTGTCAATATGTATTGACTATTTTTTAACTTTACATCAAATGATATTCGTTCGCAAATCTTATTTGACAAGTAAGGCCATGAAATATTTCCTTGTGGCCACCATTTTAACCACCATAGTCCAGCAGTTGAATGTAGTGGTTGACGGTATTGTCGTCAGCCAGTTTGTTGGACCAGATGCACTTTCCGCTGTGAACCTTTACCAACCACTTTCACTTTTGGTGACATCTGTATGCACGCTTTTTGGTATGGGTGCTACAGTATATGCATCGAAGTTGATGGGGCAGCGTGACACTGACAAAGTGAATCATATTTTGTCTACGGCTCTTGTTTCCCTTGTTGTAGCTGGAGTGGTGCTTGCTTTGGTTTCTGTGTTTCTTGAAGACTGGATTGTTGATGTCATCTGCCAGGAGGAGCGTCTAGAGTCATATTTCCGCAGTTATTCTTTTACGATGCTCAGTTTCTGCTGTGTCAACATGCTGAGTATGTTTGTCGATCAGATGGTAAATATCGACGGCAGTCCGCAAAAGGTGAGTCGTTCGGTGTTGATCTCTGCAGTTGTCAACTTGATACTTGACATTGTCTTTGTCGGTGTGTTGGATATGGGTGTTGCAGGTTCTGCTTACGCTACAATCGTGTCGCTCGTGGTGAATATTCTTATTCTGTCTGGAACTCTGTTCTCAAAGCAATGTTCTATTAGACTGAATCCATTTGGACAATTCTCAGCAAAGATGCTCGGCCAGAATCTGAAGTATGGTCTGCCGCTCATCATCAGTAATCTGGTGCTGATGCTGTTGTTCATTTTGCTCAACAACACCATACAGGATAAGCAAGGTGCAGACGGTATGTTTGCCATGTCCATCTGTATGAACATCTTGTCGATATCTATGATGATAACGGGTGGTATTGGTTCCACGTTACTTGCCATTGGCGGTTTTCTCAATGGTCAGCAGGATTACAGAGGTATCCGTTTCCTTGTCAATGGAGGTCTCAAGATGCAGATATTGGTACTCGCGGTGATAATGATAGTCGCGGAGTTCGTACCGTCAGCACTGACTAGTCTCTTTGGCGCCAATACAACAGAACTTGCATTGTATGCTGACAACTGTGTGCGTATTTTTGCTTGGATGTTGCTTGTTGTGATGCCGGCGCTTCTGCTTGCCAATGTTTATCAGGTGGTTGGTCGTTTGGCTCTCTCTCCACTCATTGTCCTTACCTTCCCATTGTCGCTTATTCCGAGCCTTTTGATGTGTTCGTACTTGTGGGGTGATGCTGCTGTGTGGTATGGATTCCCCATGGCTGGAATTATAGTTGCGTTGCTTGTTGTGGTTATCACCGAGGTGGTACGCAGAAAGAACGCTGATCTTTCGTTCCTTACTCTTGTTCCTGCAGAAAAGCATGTTGAGGCATACGACTCGTCAATTCCGCATGATATGGAATTGTTTGCATCATCGCTTGCAGATCTGTTGGAATATCTGTTGTCAAAGGGTATTCCACAGAAGCTTGCCGATGACATTATGCATTGCCTAGAGGAGGTAATCCTCAATATCATAGAGCATGGTGGCCCAACGAACAAGAAGAAATATACAGATGTTTATATCAATAAAATGGGAGATTGGGTGATAGCATCCATAAAGGATGACGGACGTCCGTTCGACCCTGTGAAATACAGTGAAGATAAGATGAGAAACGGCTTGAAGATACTGCATAGCTATTGTTCTCATTTGGAATACAAATTCATGTATGGACAGAACATGACTTTCATGAAATGGAACATACCAGGACAAGAAGAAAGAAATAATAAGAAATAAAAAACAATATAATTATGAAGTCATATCCATTGCTTCAATCCCAATTGGGAATTTTCCTTGATTGGATGTCAAATCCGTCGTTGACGAGATATAATTTGCCTTGTTTGGCGCCATTCCCTAAGTCGTTTGATGCAGATAAGGTGCAGCAAACTCTTCAGAACATATTGGATGGCAGACGTGTGCTGCATACCCGTTTTCTTCTTGACGATGACGGACAGCCACGTCAGTACACTGATCCTGGTATGAGTATCAAGGTTCAGCGAAAGAATATGACAGACGAAGCTTTTGAGCAATATGTTAAGAACGATTTCGTTCGACCATACGACTTGCTTAGTGGAGAACCATTGTGCAGATGTGAGTTGGTGGAGTGCCCTTCAAAAATATATGTACTATTTGAGGTTCATCATATCATTGGTGATGGCTTGACTTTGGCTCCTAACATAACTATTCGAGATTTAGCAGACAGCTATAATGGCCAACTGACGGCTGATCAAGAATACGGAATGTATGAATATGCTGAGGACGAACAGAAAGCCTTGATTTCTGAAGCATATGAGCGTGCTAAGCAGTATTATGCAGAGAAATTCGGAGGAAGAAACTTTACGACTCTTAGTCCATTGCCAGCTGATTGCCTGGGCAATTCTATACATGAGGATGCGTACGTTTCTGCTGAGCTTGTTGATAAATGGTGTAAGGAGCATGGCACCTCGTCAAATCTTCTCTTCATGGCAGCATTCAGCTATGTAACTTCTGTAATGAGCCGTGAGGACGAGGTGGTTTATAGCACTATTAATCATGGCCGTATGGACAAGCGCCTGATGGGTGCATACGGTATGTTTGTAAAGTCAACACCAGTCCTTGCCAAGGTGGATCGTGGATTGACTGCAATTGATTTCATTAAGGGTTTCCGTGGCGAGATGATGAGCACGATACGCTATGGTGCTTATCCTTTCAACCACTTCTGTCGTGACCTGAAGATGCAGCCAACCATAGAGTTTGGTTTCCAGGGTGTTAGTATGCAGGAATATATCGTTCTTGACGGAGTGAAAATATTTGCAGAGCAGTTGGATAGAGGTAAATCAACCTCGAACCTTACTTGTATCATCTATCTCCGCGATGGCCAATACGACATACGTTTGTCTGCCAGCGATGCCATATTCAATCGTGAAAAACTGCAGACGATTGCCAAGGCCATCAACAATGTTGTGGCTAATATGATGGCAGAGCCAGAGACAAAGCTGGAAAACCTGAGTGTGATGAATAAGGAGGATGAGGATATTGTCGGCGGTATGCGTAGTACTGCTCAGGAGGATATCCCATGGAAGCTGTATTACCAGCCTATTGAGGAGAATGCCGTCAAGTATGCTGATCGCACAGCACTCATTGCCAAGGATAGAACACTCACTTTTGCAGAGTTCAATGCCGAGGCAAACCGTGTGGCTCATGCCTTGATTCGTAAGGGTGTCAAGCGAGGAGACCGTGTGGTACTTCTTTTGCCACGCCGTTCAGGTGTCATCGTAAGCATGTTTGGTGTTTCGAAGGCTGGTGCTGCATATATTCCATGTGATCCTGAGTATCCAGCTGATCGTATCAACCTCATTATGAACGACTCTGAGGCTCAGTATGTAATTACTACTCCAGAGCATGCGGCAGACTATCCTGCAGAGAAGGTGATCCTTATCGACGACATATACAATACCGGTAACTCACAGCCGGGCGATGAACTTAATCCTAACGTTGAGGTAAGTCCAGAAGATTTGGCATACCTCATCTATACATCTGGTTCTACTGGCCGACCTAAGGGTGTAATGCTTCGTCATGTGGGTATCGCCAACTATCTGTATCCACATCCTGCCAATGTACACATACAGGGACTCATTGATCTTGGTGTCAAATCGTTCGTCAGCATCACAACGCTTTCGTTCGATATGTCGCTCAAGGAGTTCGCAGGTTCTCTGTTCAATGGCATCACTAGTGTCTTGGCAGACGAACAGGAAGTGCTGGATGCAAAACTTCTCTCAGACTTGATGGCGCGTACTGGGGCAGAGGCAATCAATGGCACATGCTCGCGCATCGCCAGTTATATGGAATTACCAGCATTCTGTCAGGCTATTTCCCATTGTAAGGCTGTCTGGGCTGGTGGCGAACAATTCCCTCAGCAGCTGCTCACTCAATTGCAGAACATTGGAGTACATATATTCAACACATACGGCCCTACGGAGATCACGGTATCGTCAAACATTGCCGACCTTACGCATGCAGAGACGGTATCGGTAGGACGCCCATTGCTCAACTATATAGAATATGTGGTTGACCCTTACGGCAACGAACTTCCTGTTGGCTTTGTCGGTGAACTGTTCATCGGTGGTCCTGGAGTGGCACGTGGCTACAACAACTTGCCAGAGATGACTCAGGAGCGATTTGTGGAATATAAGGGTGAACGTGTGTATCGTTCTGGCGACCTTGCACGATGGTAGGAGGATGGACAGGTTGAGATACTTGGACGCATCGACTCGCAGGTGAAGTTGCGTGGTTTCCGCATCGAGCTTGGTGAGGTCGAGAATATGTCATGCACCTATGGAGGAATCATGCAGGCTGTGGCTAATGTGTGTGCTATAGGTAACACACAGCACTTGTGCCTGTATTATGTGTCAGAGACAGAGATCGATGAGGAGGCTTTGGCAGACTATCTCGCTAAGCATCTCACCGAATATATGGTTCCAAGTGCATACATGAGAATTGAGAGCATTCCGCTGACTCCAAACGGTAAGGCTAACCGCAAGGCTTTGCCAACACCTAAGCTCAAGATCTCCAATATTGTTGCTCCGCAGAATGAACTCCAGCAGAAGGTTATGGATGTCGTGATGGAGATGTTGCAGATTGATGGCTTTGGCATAACAAATGATCTTGTGGCCTTGGGCCTCAGTTCATTGACTGCTATGCGTCTTGCTGCAATCCTGAAGAAGAATTTAGGAGCGGCTGTTTTGATGAGAGATATCATGCAGAATCCTACGGTTGAGGCTATTGCCGCAATGATAGAAGGTCAGTCTGTTGATAGCTATGAGCTCAAGGCGTATGATAAGCGTGAGACATATCCTATTAGCGGAAGCCAGAGAGGAATGGTGGTTGACT
>JAUNCV010000086.1 GCA_030526445.1 Bacteroidales bacterium
ATCATAGAGCCAGCTATGAGGCCGAAGGTGGCTGCTGCCATAGAGAGGGTGCCTGCGCCGCTGAGTCCCATGCCTTCGAGCACCGAAGCGAAGCCGCCGGCAGTGCCGTGTCCACCGGTCATCGACACGCTGCCTGTGGCTATGCCAATGAGGGGGTCGATGCCAAGCATCCTGGTAATGGCTACCGGCATGGCATTCTGTAGCACAACAATGACCACCAGCAGTAGGAGCATGATGAGCAGCAGACGTCCGCCTTGTCGCAGCACTTTCACGTCGCTCTGGAAGCCGACGCTGGTGAAGAAGGCGAGCATGAAGATGTCTTTGAGTGTGCCGTCGAAACTGACTTCGATGCCTCCCCAGGCATAGAGTGCCAGAGTAAACAGGGAGAATAGGATGCCGCCACTTACCGGCGATGGCACGCAAAAACGCTGGAGCAACTTCACCTTGCGGGTGAGGAACATACCAGCCAGCAAAGCCAAGGCGCCGGCACCGGCCGTCTGTATCATGTCAAGATTCGTTGTCATGAAATCTGTGTATGAATGTTGATATTATTCAATTCTTTTGGCTCCATGCCCATTCCTCACAATCACGAAGCCTACCGAATAAACGCTTGTAGGTTCGTTATTGGCTGTCTCAAAGTCTATTGTAGCAAAATCTCTCATTATCGTATTATCTTTATTTAATGTTCTCCTCATACATCAGGTAGTGGCTTTCGTGCATACCTAATTTCTGATAAGTCTTCTGTGCTCGCTCATTGGTCTTGTCAACATAGAGACGAAGCTGGCTGACATTGGATTCCTGGGCAGCTTTGCGAACAGTACCAACCATTGTTCCAGTCGCTCCATTCCATTGTAAGCATAAGGCTGCCTATGCAGGTACCATCTGCCATGGCCACGAAGTATTTACCCTTTTTCTCATCTTCCACTACGGCACGCACGCCATTCAGTACGGTCTCTTTGTCAAGGACTGTAAATATCTTGATGGCCGAAGGTGAACGGAATACATTCTACTCTTCTTTTAAATCTAACACCAGCAGGTTCCTGCGCTTGCCGGCACGTGTAAACTCCTTGATAATCTTGTACCCAAGGTGCTGCAGTGAGGTGTTGCTCGCGATGTTGTCAGGGTGAGCCGTGGCCAGCATGTAGCGAATGCCCTGGCGCTTGGCCTCCTCCTTGATGAGCGTGTTCAGGCGCAACATTAGTCCATTGCCGCGGTATTCGGGCAACACCATACTTTCGCCAATCTCGATGCAAGGATGCTTCAACACCTCCTCCAGTTCCAGATTGACCGCATAG
Organism: Bacteroidales bacterium; assembly: GCA_030526445.1. Taxonomy (GTDB): domain Bacteria; phylum Bacteroidota; class Bacteroidia; order Bacteroidales; family UBA3663; genus Liminaster. The sequence goes on from JAUNCV010000086.1 coordinate 1,296, forward strand.
GCCCTGACATCATGCAGCAAGCTGCTTGTAGCCACCAGCCTTTCGCCCTCAAAGATGCCATACACCACATCCTCGTTCTCGTCCGAGTAAGTATCGTCATACTCCTCTTCGGTCATCGGGATGAGCCACTTCTTGCTGGGTAAAGCCTCGTAAATCACCTCGCTCATCGCCTCATGCGTGGCACGATCCTCGGGAGTGAGGCAACGTAATTCAAGTTCATCGGCCAACCACGAAGGATGAGCCTTTATTGTATTATCTTTCTTCATTATTTATTCAATTTAAGTCCCAACCAATGCGCATATCTGTCACCAATCGCTTGGCAGCAGTAATAATCGGATTCATCGGGAACCATCCCTTCTCGACCCTCTCTTTTTGCTCGAAGATCTCGAGGATGCTAACCCTTGATGACAATAGGGTGGAAGAGGCCGATCACCAGGAATGTGATGACGGCTATGATCAAACCAGAGTAGTTCATATTATTTATCCAATCAATTTCAAAATCTGTTTATCCGAAGCCTCGGGCAGCACTCGCTTCAAGTGTTCAAAGATACGCTCTAAGGATTCTTCCGGTGTTCGGTCGCATCTGCAAGCCTCCTTGCCATAGAGTGCTTCTGGCGTATTGAGCAACGACCAGCCCCAGCCGTATTCCTGGTTGTGTTTGTCGTGCGGATAGACAAAATCCTCGGTCACGATGTAGGTGGCCATCTCCAGTCGGGTTAGGTAGCCATCGAACTTACTACGCATTCCCTGGCCATGGAAGCCGCAGGCTGCACGCAGTTCTCTGGTAATGAGACTTCCGGTGGTTCGGAGCGTGTCGAGAATGGTTCCTTCAATCGAATCCTCATCTGGCCAAGGGTACTTGCTTCGGCGATAGTTGCAGAAATCGGCCCACCATTCGGGCGCGATGAATCCCGCCTTCTTGTTGAAGAACTTGCCGTACATGCAGGGCATCTCGGTCACGATCTCGCCCTTCCACTTCCAAAGTGGCCAGTCCCAACCGCCATCGGGCAGCCTCACGTAGCCGCAGTCTTCGTCCACGATAGCGTCAGCCGAGAAACCCTCGATGCCGCTATCGAGCAAAGGCAGGAAGCCAATCTCATGGATCAACTCCATCAGCCCTGTAGCCGAATATACGTTAGGGAAGTTCATATTTTCTCTCTGTCATTATTCAATATTTTAATCGTGATAATCATCCCATGGGTCACCAGCATTGAGCAAAGAGCCAATACTATGCCTGTAGCTACGGTTCCATTCCATCCAAACAGGCTCCACATCGTGCCAGCCATGAAGGTACCTATCGAACCGCCTATGAAATAAGTGACCATGTAGATGGTGTTCATACGGCTTGTAGCCTCCGGACAGAGGCGCATCGTGGCACTTTGGTTGCTCAGTTGGATGCATTGCATGCCGATGTCGATGATGATTACACCCACGATGAGCCCCGCATAAGTATCGTCCCACAAGCCCATAATCACCCACGAGAGCAGGATGAGCACGGCTCCTAGATTGTTGATCCTGTCCACTCCATAGCGGGGAATGTACTTACCCACATTCGATGCCGTCAAGGCTCCTGCCACTCCACATAGGGCTAGCATGCCCACCGTGTCACTATCGGCAAAGAAAGGCGCTTCCTTCATCCTGAAGGCCAGACAAGCCCACAGACCGAGCATCGAACCGAAGGCAAAGGCCGAACGGATGGAGTAGAGCATGGAGCGAGGATGAGCCACTATCAGATGCCGGATACTCTTCATCAGCGAGGCAAACGTACCCTTGTAGGTCGATTCCACATTCGGGAAGATTCTCAGGATGACCATCGCGGCCACGGTCATCGTCAAGGCTGCAATCAGATACATCGAGCGCCATCCCATTTCGTGCCCCACATAACCGCTCACCACACGCGAGGCCAGAATGCCTACAAGCAACCCCGACAGCACAATGCCTGCCTTTCGCTCCTTCTGTTCGGGCTTGGCATAAAGCAGTACGAAGGGGATGAATATCTGGGGAGAAACGGAGCAGAAGCCCGTCACGAACGAGGCGCCAAGCAGGAGCGGAGCACTCTGGGCCATGTAGATAGTTGCCAGGGCCAGGACTACTGCCGAAAAACTTGCCAATATCGTTTTCCTGCGGCTATACAGGTCGCCCAGCGGGATGATGAGCAGCAAGCCCAGCGCATAGCCTATCTGGGTGAACACCGGCATCAGGTTCACCTCGAACGTGCTGAGCCCGGTATCTTCGCTGATCTGATTCAGCAAAGGCTGGCAATAGTAGATGTTGGCCACCGAAATGCCTGCCAACACACTCAACGTCAGTATCAACCACATTGGCAGCCCTTGGTTGGGTCTAAGCATACTGTTATTCATCTTAATCTTAAATCATTATCAACGTTCCCGCCAAAATCAGCAGGTAGCCTACTATGGTCTTCCAAGTGAATGCTTCGTCAATAATATTCGGGCGCAAATATACGCAATAATTCCGAAACTCAATGTTTTTATGTCCGAAATCTCTTTTTTTGCATTGAAAATCCCCTACAGACTATCATAAGATAGACTGTAAGGGCGCAATGGGGTAGTGGCCGAAATCATTTCTTCAGCAAATACGGGATGAACTGCTTGCGGTTCGGACTGGTGCGGGCGAAGCTCACATGAATCCAGAAGGTGCTCACATATCATGTTGGTGCGAAGCTCGTACAGGGTGACCTGTTCCGGATTTCTCTTGATGCCGACAGATGCGATGAGCTTGGCATTGGACTGAGTCAGGGTGTCGAAGGTGCCCTCGATGCTAGGTTCAAAGTCGTCTGATAGGTTAAGCCGTTGTGTGCAGTCCTTGTATGTCTGAAGCAGGAGCCGGAAATTATCATCGCTCAAAGCTGTAGGTGTTCCTCCTCCTATGTCAAAGCCACGAGTATGATCTATGAGTTTTATTCTGTGGGCGTTCAAGGCCCTTTGTTGTCTCCGATTCTTCCTTCACTATGGCTAACGTACGCTGACAGCGTTTCCCTTGGTAGAACTTTTCAAGTACCTTGTTGAACTTGTCATTAGGTGAAACAAGGTCAAACAGCGTCATGCAGGAGCGAACTTTTATGGCATCGAGTCCTCCAAAAATTCGTTCTGCAGTATCTTCTTGATTAAGCAACGCATTTGTATTTTCGTACAAACGTGTGGACAATGTTTCATTCTCCATGTATGCCTTGGCTTCAAGAAGAGAGCTTATACCATACAATCTGGAATTGCCACTTCTACCTAGTCCGGCAATCTGAGGAAAGATATACCATATCCAATGACTGACTTTTCGTCCACTTTTTACTTCGTTCAATGCAGTATTATACTCATTGAATCTATCTTGTGCCGTAATAAAACGGTCGAGGTTGAATTCTTTCATTTCGTTATTTGTTTTAATCGTCTTTGGCTGAGGTTGCTCGCTCTTTGGACTTTGAATAGCTTCGGAATGGACATCCTTATGGCCGTTATCAGAAGATGGTTGTTGGATAGCAAACATCTTTTTTATGAATGATAAAATATTGTTCATAGAAATAATCAATCTTTAGTTAAAATTCTATCTGGAATCCTTTCCTCTTAAACTCGTCGTATTTCTCTTTATTGAAAGAGTAGAGTAAGGCTTCACGCTTGGGTGTAGGACGGGCAGTCTCGCCGAGTTGGTTGAGCAGTTCGTAGTGTAACATCTTCTTTGAGAAGTTGCGTCGGTCGAACTTGACACCCAGGATGGCTTCATAAAGTAACTGCAGATCCTTCATGGTGAACTTCTCCGTGAGCAGCTCAAAGCCGATGGGCTCGAAGTGGATTCGCTCCCTGAGCTTGCGAGTGGCATCGCGGAGTATGCGATCGTGGTCGAACGCCAACTGTGGCACCTCTTCGATAGGGAACCACTTGGCTCGGGCAGCATCGTCGCCACCTTGAACAGCCTGTATGCGCACCAGGGCGTAATAGGCTATGGTAATAACACGCTCGCGAGGGTCGCGGTTTGGATCTGTATAGGTATGGAACTGCTCGATGTATGCTCCATCGAGACCAGTCTCTTCTTTGAGTTCTCTAAGTGCGCCCACCTCGGCACTTTCATCAGGATTGAGGAAACCGCCGGGGAACGCCCATCTTCCTTTGAAGGGTTCAATGCCTCTTTCAATGAGCAGAACCTGGAGGCTCTGACCATCGAAACCGAAGATCACACAGTCGGTTGTGACCGATGGATGAGGATACTTGTAACAATAGTTTGTTTCTGCCATAATGTTGTCTGTGTAAGATTTACGCCGCAAAGGTATAGACTTTATTTCGAATCTCTAAATAAAATGCGTAATATTTACACCGCAAAGGTGATTTTTCTTGTTTTTAGGTGTTTTTCGGGGCAAAACTGGGCTTAATTTCCAGATTTTTCCGGTAAAGTTCGAAATTTTCCTATTTCAACATCATCCCATCCCGATGTGCCTGTTTGGACAAATTGAGAGTCTTGTCATTCGTGTCAGCAGAGTATGCCATGAGAGAAAAGCCACTCAGCCCAAAGGGACAGCTTCATTCCCACCCTGACAGTTGTAATGCTTGCTTAGATACAAAGAAAGGGAAGAAGTATGTACCTCCTCCCTCCGTATGCTTGGGTCGATTTTTTCAAGCAGTCAGCGCAGGTTAGCGATCTCGGTGATAGTCCGACGAACCAAACCAGCCACCAATTCCCTTCAATATTGGCTTTAATACGATACCAACGAGTATGATAACAACGATTGCAGTGAAATCATCCATAGTGCTTCTATATTTAGAGTTGAAACATTGCTTATTTATTACTGCAAATATACTGATTTTTTCTCAAATAACCAAATATAAACAGTTAAATATCAGAGTGTAAATGTTAAATCTTTTAAGTTGGTTCACAGCGCTCTAAATAAACAGGAGATTCCATTCTGAGATAGGGCTTATGATGCATGGTATGAATTTTATCCCTATCTTATTCGTCCTCTCTTTCTTTACGATAGCTCTCGAATACGCAAGCCATCTCAGGAGCACAGTAATCTTCTGCCATCTGGTCAAACATCATACGCTGCTTATGTGATCCGCGTGCCATAGTACCGGCTAAGATGAGGTCAGAAGTATAGTGACTTGATGAGAATGGAACGCTGATGCCATTAGTCATAGCCGACAACTCCTTGTACCAAGGCAAAGGGTTGATGATGTCGTTCTCATTCTTGGTCAAAGGAGGGCATTGGTATGCATCGCCGAAATCGGTTTCCAAAAGTACTTTATATCCATTAAGAAGAGAAAAAACAAAAAAAATCAAGCAATATCCTCAAAAAAATGCAATTTTCTCAAAAAAGTCATTACCTTTGCAGCGAGGAATACCCGGTGAAGAAGTTAAAGCGTAACGGTCGTTATCTGCTTCTGAAGTCCGAGGAGTTCCAAGCTTACTTTGTGGCAGATCATCGTATCATAGACTCTAGAACATCAGATAAATCAAATGAATAATTTTACTTTTTACTCCCCAACGGAGTTTGTCTTCGGACGCGAGACTGAGACCCAGGTGGGCCTGCTCTGCAAGAAATATGGTGCTTCGCGCGTGATGTTAGTATATGGAGGCGGTAGCGTTGTTCGCTCAGGTCTCCTTGACAAGGTTAAGCAATCGCTCACAGAGCAGGATATTGCCTTCTGTGAGTTGGGCGGTGTTCAGCCGAATCCTATCGACACAAAGGTCTATGAGGGCCTGGAGCTTGCCAAGAGTTTCGCTCCTGACTTCTTGCTCCCAGTAGGTGGCGGTTCAACCATTGATACGGCAAAGGCTATTGCTGCAGGGTACTATTATGAAGGCGACTTCTGGGATTTCTATGTAACTCCAGCAAGACCGACCAAGGCGCTTCCCCTGGGTGTTGTGCTCACTATTCCTGCAGCAGGTAGCGAAGGATCGGGCAACACGGTTATTACCAACACCAAGACCCATGTGAAGAATGGCCTTCGCATGCCGATGCTTCTTCGTCCGAAGTTTGCCATCATGAACCCAGAGCTCACCATGACTCTTCCTGAATGGCAGACCGCAAGCGGCATCAGCGACATGATTGCTCATATTCTTGAGCGTTATCTGTCGAATACGCCTGATGTCCAGATTGGCGATCGTCTGGCCGAGGGTATGATATTGGCCATCATGGAAGAGGCCGAGAAGGTTATTGCCAACCCAAAAGACTACGAAGCTCGTGCAAATATCATGTGGAGTGGAACTATCGCTCATAACGACACTTGCTCGTTGGGTCGTCAAGAAGACTGGAACAGTCATGCTATGGAGCATGAGATAAGCGCTGAGTATGATGTGACTCACGGTGCGGGTCTGGCTGTTGTATTCCCTGCCTTCCTCAAGTATGCTGCTAACCATAATCCGCACAAGGTGGCACAACTTGCTCATCGTGTCTTTGGTGTGGCTGATTCTGGAGATGCAAGTGCCGATGCTCATGAGGGTGCAAAGCGCTTCAAGACCTGGCTGCATGACAAGCTTCATCTTCCTGTAAACTTTGCTCAGTTAGGCGTTCCGGAGCCAAATATTGAACTCATGAATACTCGTCTTCATAAACTGAAGGGTGAGGTGCTTCAGGGTTACATGCAGTTGGATGCTGATGCTACCAAAGTAATCTATGAATATTGTAAGGAATAAGTATGAAACATCTTCTCTGTATTCTCGCCTCTTGCTTTATGCTGAATTCTGCTTTGGCACAATCGGATAATAAGGATTTTGTCAAGGGAGCAGACGTAGGTTCGCTCAGCAGTCAGGTGGATCGTGGCATTAAGTTCCATGACCGAAATGGCCAAGAGCGCGAATGTCTCGATTTATTGAAAGACTATCAGATTTCTGCCATTCGTCTCCGTGTCTGGGTCAATCCCAAGGAGAAATATTGCGGCAAAGAGGATGTGCTCCGCCAGGCTCTACTTGCCAAGGAGATGGGGATGGACGTCATGATCGATTTCCATTATTCTGATTGGTGGGCCGATCCCGCAAAGCAGCCTATTCCTGAGTCTTGGGAAAAACTAAGCTATCGAAAGATGAAGAAGGCGCTACATGCTCATACAGTCGAGGTGCTCTCCCTGCTCAAAGAACATGGAGTTACGCCACGATGGGTGCAGGTG
>JAUNCV010000087.1 GCA_030526445.1 Bacteroidales bacterium
GGCTCATTCGGCGGTGGTCGCTCAGGTGGCGGCGGCGGTTCGTATGGCGGCGGTGGCCGTTCTGGTGGCCGACGTTAAATTCTATAACCATTTACACTGATAACAAGATATGAAAAAGTATATTGTATTTCCAATTTTGACCCTGGCTGCTTTGCCAGTCATGGGTCAGAATATGACTGACGCCATTCGTCTCTCTTCGAAAGATGTGGCTGGTAGCGCACGCTATAGAGCTATGGGCGGCGCGTTTGGTGCACTGGGCGGCGAAATTTCGGCCATGGGCGACAACCCTGCCGGCATTGGCGTGTTCCGCGGCACGGAGCAGGTGATCATCACCCCGAACATGAGCTTCAACACAACAAGCACTGAAGGTTCGACCAAAGAGAAAGAGACCAAGTTTGATGCTTCGTTCAGCAGCATCGGCATGGTATTCTCGATCAGAACGCCCAATGCCAACACACTCACCAACATCAACATCGGTGCTAACATTCGCCACCACGAAGGCATCAATCGCCGATATCACACCAACCTCAGCGGTGCACGCAACTCGATGGCCGACTACATGGCCAACCGTGCCAACAACTGCCTGCTGGTGGATGGAAGATATAACAACCCAGGCTATCTTGAGACCAAAGAGGCATGGGGCAACAGCTTCTACCCTATCAGCTCGCTCTTAGGTTACAAGAGCTATGCCATTGACGATAACTATATTGAGCACGCTGACCGATTTGACGGTGTGCGCTCAGACTATCTTGACAACCAGGGCAACCCAGTGGTGGGACGCCAGCAGCTCTTCGTAAAAGAAAAGACCCGAATGGACGAATATGACTTCAACATTTCGGCCAACTGGGATGACTTCTTCTATGCAGGCATCACCGTTTCGGTGGCAGACTTCAACTCGATCATCAACACAGAGTTTGACGAAGACTTTGGCGGAAACATCTACACAAGTGCATATAACGACCTTGAAACCAAGGGCGCGGGTGCAAGTGTGAAGGCAGGCATCCTGCTTCGCCCAGTAGATAATCTGCGACTGGGCGCTGCTGTGCACACTCCTACCTGGATGCGCATCACCGACTACTATAGCGCCGATATGCTGACCGACATGTCAGAGAAAGGCGAGCGCTGCTATTCAGACCTCTATGAGTACAGATACCGCTTCCACTCGCCATGGGAATATCAGGTAAGTATGGCCTACGTATTCGGAAAGCAAGGCTTGCTGAGCTTTGAGTATGACCTCACCGACTACACCACAATGAAGTTTAAGGAGAGAGATGACGAATGGAATGCCGGCAACAGCGCTTTCGAAGACATCAACGATGCCATGAAGAAGGACTTTGCCGCCATGCAGCACACCTTCAAGGCAGGCGCCGAGCTGCGTGTAACAGACGCCATGAGCCTCCGTGCCGGTTATGTATTCAAGAGCTCGCCTTATAAAGAGGATATTTACAAGAACGTGAGCCGTGGCTGGAAGAATGGCAACTTTGGCGATGACAACACGCTGCTTTTCGACAGTTCGACCAAGCCAAACTACAACCTCATTGACAACCAGCACATCGTGTCGTGTGGCGTGGGCTGGCGCTGGGACAGCTGGTTCCTGGACTTCTCAGTGCAGGACAGAATCATGAAGGAAAAGGTGGCAGCCTTCCCTACCACCGATGCTGTGCTCTCGGCAGATTATGACCGACATACAGTTGAGCTCACAAGCGACCCAACATACGGTGCCGTGAAAGCCAACTATATGGACATGGTTTATAACAAACTTAATTTTGACTTGACTATTGGTCTATCATTCTGATTGACACATGGATAACTATCTGGATTCTTTGAACCCAAGCCAAAGGGCCGCCGTAGAATATTGCGACGGCCCTCAACTCGTTATTGCGGGCGCAGGTTCGGGCAAAACACGCGTGCTCACGATGAAGATTGCCCACCTATTGCGAAATGGATATAAACCCAACGATATCATTGCTCTCACCTTTACGAAGAAGGCGGCCACCGAGATGCAAAACCGCATAAACCAGCTGGTGCCAGGTGCTGCAAGAAGCTTGTGGATGGGAACATTCCACTCTCTCTTCAGCCGCATATTGCGCAGAGAAGCTGAGCGATTAGGCTTTCCGCACGACTTCACCATCTATGACCAGACCGACTCACGTTCGCTCATCAAGGCCATCATAAAAGAGCTGAATCTTGATGACAAGCAATATAAGCCCAACTCGGTAGCCAACCAGATAAGCAATGCAAAAAACAATCTGGTGACACCAGGCATGTATCTGGCCAACAAGGAACTGATGAGCTATGACGCAGCTGCACGCAGACCAAGAATCGGAGATATTTATCAGATATACTGGAACCGCTGCATTCAGGCTGGCGCCATGGATTTTGACGACCTGCTGCTCTATACCAACATCCTGTTTCGCGACCATCCGGATGTGCTGGAGTTCTATCAGGATTATTTTAAATATGTGCTCGTTGATGAGTATCAGGATACAAACCGTGCTCAGCACCTCATTGTAGAGCAACTGGCCCGCAAGCACAAGCGCCTCTGCGTGGTGGGCGATGATGCTCAGAGCATCTACTCGTTTCGCGGTGCAAACATCAGGAACATTCTTGACATGCAACGACAGATACCCGGCACGAAACTCTATAAGCTTGAGCAAAACTACCGTTCGACCCAGAACATTGTTGATGCAGCCAACAGCCTCATTGCGCACAATCGCGACCAGATAAAGAAGACCATCTTCAGTGCAGGCGACAAGGGATCGCTGCTCAAGCTGACGGGCTCGTATAGCGACATTGAAGAGGCATATAAAGTGTCGAAGCAGATTCAGGCACTGCACAATGACGAGGGCTTTGACTATCATGATTGTGCCATATTGTATAGAACCAATGCGCAAAGCCGTAACCTGGAAGAGGCGCTGAGAAAGGCCGATATAGACTATCAGATTTTTGGCGGACTCTCGTTCTACCAGCGCAAAGAAATCAAGGATGTGATTGCCTATCTGCGACTTATCACCAACCCATCGGACGAAGAGGCTTTCAAGCGAGTGGTAAACTACCCGACAAGAGGCATTGGCGCTACCACGATTGCCAAACTGGTAGAGGGAATGCGAATATCGGGAGCAAATCTATATGAAATATGCTCGGACCCGATAGCATTCAATGTGCCCGTGAACAAAGGCACAGAAGGCAAGCTGAAGGGTTTCTGTGAACTGATTCGCCACTTCCGCGAACTCAACGAAACACTGAATGCGTATGAGCTTACGGATCGCGTTATTTCGGAATCAAAGATAAAGGAAGACCTTGCCAATGACATGACGGTAGAGGGACAGTCGAGACGCGAGAATATACAAGAACTCATGAGCGCCATTCAGAGTTTTGTCATCACCTGCGTTGAAGAGGGAAATCCGAACAACCGACTCATTGACTTTTTGGCCGATGTTTCGCTTTCGGGCGCAGTGGAACCCGCAGAGCAAACAGACAGCGAACGCGATTGTGTGGCTATGATGACCATTCACCAAGCCAAAGGTCTTGAGTTTAAGAATGTCTTCATTGTTGGTGTTGAGGAAAATCTGCTGCCTTCGGACATGAGCCGTGACGAACCCGGCGGAGTGGAAGAAGAGCGACGCCTCTTCTATGTGGCCATTACCCGTGCCGAAAAGAACTGCTTCCTGAGCTATGCGAAGAGTCGCTTCAGAAACGGCAAGAGCGACGTGTGCACCCCTTCCCGATTCCTCAAGGACATTGATCGCCAATACATTGAGCAAGAAAGCGGTGCTTCATACACATCGCACAACGGAGGCAGCTTTGAAACAGCCGGCAATTATGGCAACCCATGGGGCAACTGGCAAAGAACATCGCAGCCCAAGCAGCCTGTCACCTCTCGCCCAACGAATGTGTTAGACCTCAACCGCCCACGCAAAGTGGCAGTGCGCCAAGAGAGCGAACTCCCTTCGACCCAAGTGTTGACATACGGAGGAAAGATTCTGCAAACCGGAACACGAATTGCCCATGAGCGCTTTGGCGAAGGTGTTATCGTGGCGCTGGCAGGACAAGAGGGCGATGCACGAATCACTGTGAAATTTGACAATGTGGGAGAAAAGACGCTACTTCTGAAGTTTGCAAAATTCACTCTAATCTAAATTTTATGCAAGTCAAAATTGAAGAATCATGGCGACAGGTGCTGCAGCCGCAATTTGATGCGCCCTATTTTGAAATTCTCACAAGCTTTGTGCGACGCGCCTATCAGCAAGGCATAGTATATCCTCCAGGTCCATATATCTTTGAAGCATTCAACAGAACACCCTTCAACAATGTGAAGGTTGTGATTATCGGACAAGATCCATATCATGGGCCCAACCAAGCACATGGACTTTGCTTCTCAGTGCAACCCGGAGTGGCTGTGCCGCCTTCGCTCGTAAACATATATAAAGAGCTTTCGCAAGAATATAACGCAAACTTCCTTGCCCGCAACGGCGATCTGACCCATTGGGCCAACCAAGGTGTGCTTTTGCTGAACGCAACACTGACAGTAAATGCCGGACAAGCAGGAAGCCATCAAGGGAAAGGGTGGGAAACATTTACCGACGCAGCCATACAGGCGCTTGCCGCACAGCGTGAGCATCTTGTATTCCTGCTATGGGGAAGCTATGCACAGGCGAAAGGAAAAGTGATTGACCGAAGGAAACACCTGGTGCTCGAGGCTCCGCATCCTTCTCCTCTCTCGGCCTACAGAGGCTTCTTCGGCTGTAATCATTTCATCAAAGCCAACGAGTATCTTGTGCAACACGGACAGGCACCCATCCAGTGGTAAATGCGCCATATTGACCATTGTGAACTCTGATTGATGGATTTTTTTGCTGGAATATTTGCAATTCACAACAAAATAAACTATCTTTGCAGCCAATTGGACCCATAGTTCAATGGATAGAATAAAGGATTCCGGTTCCTTCGATTACGGTTCGACTCCGTATGGGTCTACCTAAAACAAAAAACTCTGTAACCTTTGTGGTCACAGAGTTTTTTCTTTTCGGGAAGGATGTTTTCGAGAAACAAACGGCAAAAAAGCCGGACTTATTCGCCAAAAGTGGCCGTAGGAATTCCCTCCTGCATATCAATGAGAATGCTTCGCTTCGCACCATCCTGATTCAAAAGCATGCCTTCGCAAAGTGCATCTTCAATATACTGCTGGATGGCTCTTTTCAAAGGGCGGGCACCATAGCTCTTATCATATCCCTTTTGACCAAGAAAATCGCGAACAGAATCGGAAACAGTAACAGAATAGCCCTGCTGCTCGATGCGAGGAAGAACCTGATTGAGCTCAATATCGACAATAGCACGAATATGCTCTGGCTGCAGCTGCTGGAAGGTGATGATATCGTCAATGCGATTGAGGAACTCGGGAGAGAAGGTCTTCTTCAGCTCTTTCTGAATAACAGCATCGGCCGCCGCTTGCTGCTGCTCGACAGAATAATTCTGGAAACCGATGCCAGTGCCGAAATCGCCTAAGTGACGGCTGCCGACGTTGCTGGTGAGAATGATGATACAGTTCTTGAAATCGACCTTGCGACCTTGAGAATCGGTAAGATGTCCCTCATCGAAAAGCTGAAGCATAAGATTGAACACCTCTCGATCAGCCTTCTCGATCTCATCAAACAGCACCACACTGTAAGGATGACGACGCACACGCTCAGTGAGCTGTCCGCCCTCATCATAGCCAACATAACCAGGAGCAGCACCAATGAGACGCGAAGTGCTATACTTCTCCATAAACTCGCTCATATCGATGCGAATGAGAGAATCTTTGGTGGCAAAGAGCTCATCGGCAATCTTTTTTGCAAGATAGGTCTTACCCACACCCGTTGGACCCAGGAAGAGGAAAGTGCCAATAGGCTTCTTAGGATCTTTGAGACCAACACGGTTACGCTGAATGGCGCGCACCACTTTGCCAATAGCAGTTTCTTGGCCAACAACATTTTCGGAAAGTATCTTTTTGAGTTCCAGAAGTTTCTGACCCTCTGTAGAAGCCACCTTGTGCACAGGAATACCAGTCATTTGCGAAACGGTATCTGCAATCTTCTCGGCATCGACCACAGGGCGATTTTTGCGCTGAGCTTCGAGCCAGGACTCCTTAGCAGAACGCATATCGATCTCTAACTGACGCTGACGATCGCGATGTGTAGCCGCCTCCTCATAATGTTGCTGAAGAATGGCCTGATCTTTGAGTTTTTTAACCTCTGCAATCTGCTGCTCGATACGAAGAACATCATTGGGCTCACTGGTATCGGCAAGATGCATTTTTGAACCAGCCTCGTCAAGAGCATCGATGGCCTTGTCTGGGAAGTTTCGGTCAGAGATATAGCGCTCGGTGAGGTCAACGCAAGCCTTCAAAGCCTCGTCTGTATAGGTAACACAATGGTGCTCCTGATAGCTTTCTCTGAGATTTTTCAGAATCTCGAGAGTTTCCTCTGGAGAAGTAGGCTCTACGATAACCTTCTGGAAACGACGCTCTAAAGCGCCATCTTTTTCGATGCGCTTACGGAACTCATCGATTGTTGTTGAACCAATGCACTGAATCTCGCCACGACTGAGGGCAGGCTTAAGCATATTCGCTGCATCCATTGAGCCTTCTGCACCACCTGCACCAACCATGATATGAATCTCATCGATATAAACAATGATGTTGGGATTCTGCTTGAGCTCTCGGATAATGCCTTTGATGCGCTCCTCAAACTGACCGCGAAATTTGGTGCCAGCCACAAGTGCTGCCAAATCAAGGTTAATGAGACGCTTATCTTTGAGCAAGAAGTTTACCTCTCCCCTTGCTATGCGTTGCGCCAAACCTTCGACAATAGCAGTCTTGCCGACTCCTGGTTCGCCCAAAAGAATCGGATTATTTTTTCTGCGACGAGAGAGAATCTGCTGAATGCGCTCAATCTCAACAGCACGACCCACGACAGGATCGAGCTTTCCCTGCATAGCCGCTTTGGTCATATCGAAACCAAAACGATCAAGCAACGGGGTCTGCGAATCTTCCTTGATGTCTGATTGCGTCTGAGTAACTCCACCTGAAGATGCAAAAGCCTCTTCCTGATTACCGTCTTCTTCCATATCGTCACGACTATTCATCGGCAATTCCTCTTTTTCTGTTTCTGAAACAGCAGAACCAAGAAGACTTTTGATTTCTGACTGGAAAGACTTATAATCGACCTGGTATTGCTTGAGGATATGAGCAAGGACAGAGTTACTATCTTTTAGCAATGCCAGCATAAGGTGCTCAGCATCAACGCCAGAATGTTTTAACATTCGTGCTTCGAGCTGAGAAAGCTTCAAGGCACGATCAGACTCAGTAGCAAGAGGTTCGTCGCCAATAGGTGTATTTAATGACACACTGCTATGAATCACTGTATCATTGTATAAAGTCTCATGCTGCTGAATGGAAATTTCTACGCTGTCGCGAAGAGCTTGAAGATTTACTCCTCTATTTTTCAAAATCTGAATAGCCTTTCCCTCCCCATCTGAGAGAATTCCCAAAAGAATATGTTCAGGCTGGAGGCATGAACTCTTAAGACGATGTACCTCCTGTCGGCTGCGCGCCAGAATAATCTTGGCATGTTCTGTATAGTTGTTTGTCATAGCGGCCGTTTTTCGCTTTTTTTATTATTTTGATGCAAATATACCATTTTTTTAAACAAAATTGATGCATATAAGAAAAAAATAGCTATATTTGCAAAAAAATAAGCAAGAAACGTGCCAATAGTAAGAACTGACACATAAAAATGACAAAGTGACACACAAGGAATTTATGAGCGAAGTGCAGAAATTGAGCGGAACTGACCGACAACAAGCGGCCATGATGCTCTCTGCATTGGAACACTTAATGGCTGACGAAGCGATTGCCTTGAACCCGATAGAGTTTGAGGGTTTAGGTGCATTTATTTCGTCGAAGCATCCAGAGTATATTCAAGAGGATTCGCACACTGGTGCCGTTGTGCTTTATCCTCCTCGTTATAGTTATCGTTTTCAGAGTTTTGTGGAAATAGAAAATGACGATCAACACTGACCAACTTAAGAAAATATTAGCTCAATATGCCAAAGTTTCAGACAATGAAGCTTCGGCTTTTGTTGATGCGTTTATACAAACAATTCTTACGCATGCCAAGCATGAAGAGGTCGTGATTCAAGGGCTTGGAACCTTCTATGTTGCAGAAAACGTGCACAACAAGCGCTTGGCTTTTCGCCCAGACGAGAAACTGAAGGAAGCGATAAACGCTCCATTTGCATTCTTCGAACCCGTTGTTGTGAGCGAGGGAAATGATATGCAGGCAACAGAAAGCGAAATTATCAGCGAACCCTCAGCAGAAACAGAACCAGTTCCGGCAATTGAGGCAAC